>JAZUHR010000247.1:0-3625 GCA_045641825.1 Lachnospiraceae bacterium | reverse complement strand
ACACCTACTCCTACACCTACAGCTACTCCTACAGCAACACCTACACCTACAGCTAAGCCTTCCACATACCAGGCTCTTTTCCAGGAGGGTATGATTGGTATGCATCCGGGCGAGACCAAGGACATCGAAGTTGCTATTCCTGTTGATTTCAAGGTTGGTTCCACAGCATCTCTTCTTGCCGGACAGACTGTAGTATTCAGAGTAACTCTTAATAAGGTTCAGGTAACACCTGAGCTTACAGATGCTTTTGTTACAGAGAAGCTTAAGGAAGAGAGCAATTGTACATCTGCTGAGGAGTACAAGACATACCTTAAGGAGAAGACAGAGAGACAGAAGCTTGAGACCAAGATTGCTGAGCTCATCGAGGATACCAAGAATAACACTTCCTTAACAGAGTATCCTGCTAAGTTCTTAAAGACAAAGAGAGGTCAGATTATGTATGCTTATCAGTCTAATCTGGCTCAGTTCAATGCTACATACGGTGCTTACGGCTATCCTACATACAAAGACATCTATGATATGTATGGTGTTGGCTGGAAAGAGATGGAGACAATCATCACTGATGGCGCCCAGAAGGCAGTAACAATTGATTGTGCATATCAGTATCTCTTCGAGAAGCTTGGTCTTACAATCGAGGCTAAGGAATATCAGGAGTTCGTACTTGAGAACAGCGATTACAAGACTGTTGAAGAGTTCGAGGCTAAGAACAGCAAAGAGCCTGTTATGAAGGCACTTCTTCAGCAGAAGGTTGTAGAAGCTATCGCTGATAAAGCTGAAGTTAAGTAATTTTTAAAAAGCAAAAAATTAAGGGCATTCGGAAAATTCCGAATGCCCATTTTTTAATTACTTCTTGGAAGGTTTCTTTTTAAGCATGAAGAGAAGCGCTGCTACAAGAATTAATGTGAAGGTTACAATCATTACGATAGGCTTTACAAGGCTTCCTGAAGCTTCATTATCGTTATTATCATCAGAAGGCTTGTCAGGGCTATCTGTAGGCTGTATATCATCGTCAGGATTGTGGCTTACAAGAACCATTGCTGAGATACTTTCTACAGTGACATTTCCTTCAACTGTTGAAAGCTTTGCGGTACCGGCCTGAGTTTTATTTACACATACATCCCATTTTCCGGCAGGCAATGTAATCTCTGTGGCTGCAGGATTTGGATTATAAACAACTATGATGCTGTCGCTGGTATCACCTACGGCTTTTGCATTTGATATCTGCATAGCAAGGACGTTTTTGTCCGTTGTTTTAATCTCTGAAATAGAATTGGTAATTGCATCCTTTGTGGTCATACGAAGGGCTGCATGAGCCTTTCTGAAGGCTATAAGACCCTTATAGTAATTGAATACGTCGGCATATTCCTTTTCGTCAAGATTAGACCACTTAAGGGAGTTTACTGAATCCGGGCTTGCATAACTGTTGTGCTCGAAGGAGTTTCCAACAGGCTTACTACGTAAAAATTCTTCGCCGGCCTGCATAAATGGTACACCCTGAGAGGTGAGATAAATTACTGCAGCCAGATTATTCATCATAACCTGTTCTTCACGGCTGGAAGTAGGAGTAGCCAGTGTGATACGGTCGATAAGAGTGTTGTTATCGTGACAGCTGGCGTAATTAATTACCTGGCAAGGATTCTTGGACCAGATTGGAAGACCCTTGAAGCAGGAGATAAGGGAAGCTGTCTTACCGGAAGCACCGGTAACATAACCCTTTTCTGTATTGTTGAAAACGCTGCCGCGGATAAGATCTCTGATTGTATCGGAGAAATAAGCAAAATCAGGAGTCTTGGAGGAAGAGGTCATTACTGCCAGGTCCACATTATCCTTGGTAACATTGGTGCTCATTGACCAGCCTTCGCCGTAGAACTTGACATTTGGATGCTTTTCGTGAACAGTTGCAACGATTTCATTGATTGTTTCGATATCGAGGAGACCTACCAGGTCAAAACGGAAGCCATCGATATGATACTCATCTGCCCAGTAGTTTACTGAATCCACGATGTATTTTCTTACCATGGATCTTTCGGAGGCTGTATCATTACCGCAGCCAGAACCTGATGAGTAAACACCGTTTGCATCAATTCGTGAAAAATAACCGGGAACGAGCTTGTTGAAACAGAATTCGGAAGCGTTATAAACATGATTGTAAACAACGTCCATAATGATGCTGATTCCGTTATTGTGAAGAGCCTGCACGGTTTGCTTAAGCTCAGCCACTCTGACCTCACCATTTTTAGCATCTGTGGCATAGGAGCCCTCGGGAACATTATAATTTACAGGATCGTAACCCCAGTTAAACTGTGCTTTATTTGGCTTGCTTTCATCTACAGAGCCGTAGTCGTAGAAGGGCAGGAGATGAACGTGAGTAGCTCCCAGCTCCTTGATGTGGTCAAGGCCTGTAGCCATGCCGCCTGCGGTCTTGGTGCCGGTCTCTGTAAGACCTAAGAACTTGCCTACATTCTTGATTCCGGAAGAAGAATCAGAGGAAAGATCCCTTACATGAAGCTCATAGATGATCATGTCTGTGGAATTAAGGGAGTAGTTAGGATCCTTATCATTATCCCAGCCTGCAGGGTTGGTGGAGGCCAGGTCTATTACCATACCTCTGTTACCGTTGACGCCTGTAGTGCGTGCGTATGGATCAACTGCCTCAGCATAATTTCCGTTAACCAGCACCTTGTAAGTGTAGTAGGTGCCGTTAAGGTCGCCGACTACTGTAGTAGTCCAGGTGCCATTTTCGGAAAGTGTCATTGCGACTTCGGAAATAAGATCAGAAGCATTCTTGTCACCTGTTTTATAAAGGCGAACATAGGCTTCTTTTGCGGTAGGAGCCCAGAGCTTGAAGGTAGTGGCTGACTTGGTCCAGTTTGCCCCCAAATCATTCCCGGTGTAAGTATATTTATTTTCGAAGTCTTCAGTGGAATAACTGGATGGAATGCTCACTCTGTATTTTACCTCGTCAAAAATAACAAAATATGTGTCGTATTCATCAAGAGGAGCGTCAGGGTAAACCAAAATGGTTTTGCCTCCCAATGAATTGTATTTAGCAGGAATAAGATTTCCTAACTGGTCAGTAAGCTTAAAAATACTTGCAGGATCATCACTGATGGCGTTAGATAAAGCGATTTCAACATATTTACCCTTGATATCATAGGTGGCACTTTTAACCTTGATACCCTTGACTGCATCAGGGCCATCGACCAAATTTCCGCCCTCTACACCGGACTCAACGTAAAAATCAATGCTGCCGGAAATAAAATCGGCTACATCGATAAACTGGTCCTTTTCAATATCCTTCTTTTCCCATTCGCCATAGCGAACAATATAGCCTACGCTCTGGCAACCTGCAGAAACCTTGAAGGAGGCGACCATTTCACCGGCTATTTCCTCAAAGCTTACGGCCTTACCGTCTTTACCGGCTTCCCAGAACCATACAGTCCAATTGCTGTAGTTTTCGTCGGTTCTGTGGTAATGGAGCTTGATGGTGAGACCATCGTCTGCCTTTGCTACAGATGGCTTCCAAAGGCTGAAAACTGATGTAATGATCATAAGAACAGCCAGGAGAAGAGCCCAATATCTTTTTAGTCTATTCATAAATATAGACCTCCCCATATAAAATTTT
>JAZUHR010000246.1:0-2965 GCA_045641825.1 Lachnospiraceae bacterium | reverse complement strand
AATAACATGTCCAAGTTGGGATTCTCTTTCGTAATCGGTGTAATTGCCACCATTATTTCCTACCTCTTAGGTCTTCCTATCGGTCTGGCAATGTCTCGTTATAAAGATAGACTATTAGATAAGATTGGTACTCTCTATATCGTATTTATTATCGCAGTACCATCTCTTGCTTATATATTCCTCTTCAAGTCCATTGGTGGCAGCGTATTCAAGCTTCCTACCAAGTTTGATATGGACAAGAACTCGATTCTCATGTACTTCCTTCCTATCATTTCCCTGGCTCTTCCTCAGGTGGCCAGCCTTATGAAATGGATGCGTCGTTACATGATTGACCAGATGAACAGTGATTATGTAAAATTCGCTCGTTCCGGAGGTCTCAGCGAAACAGAAATTTTTGCAAAGCATATCTGGAAAAATGCGGCAATCCCGATTGTGCATGGTATTCCGGGAAGCTTACTTTTTGCCATGACCGGTGCTATTATCACAGAGCGTGTATATACAGTGCCCGGTGCAGGTAACCTTCTTACCCAGGCAATCAATAAGTATGATAATGGCGTTATCGTCGGTGTAACTCTTTTCTACGCATTGCTTACAGTAATATCCAATATTCTTGGTGACCTGCTGATTGCTACCGTAGATCCCAGAATTTCATTTACATCGAAGGGCAGGTGATAGTGATGAACGAAGATTTAACAAAATTAACGGGTCTTTCCGAAGCAGAGTTGTTTACTCTTGTTGAGCATAACGACATTGAATCTGAGAAAATCGCTGCACCCAGATATTCCTACTGGAAATCCGTGTTCCGTGTATTTTTCAAGAAGAGAATTAACATCGTTGTACTTGCATTACTTTTATTCGTAATTATATTCTCATATGTATATCCTGTAGTGACTACCTATGATCCATTTGCAAACCTTCTGGATCCCAACTCCAAGCATCTGGGAACAGTAGATGCTATGAAGTACTTTGGTAATCACTTACGCTGGATCTTAGGCTCCGGTGCATCCGGTGAATCTACCTTTGATTCCCTGTGGAACGGTGCAAGAATTTCCATTACTCTTGCCTTCCTTTGCGCAGCTATCAACATGACCATTGGCGTTATGCTGGGTGCTGTCTGGGGCTTCTCCAAGAAGGTGGATATGGTAATGATGGAAGTATATACAGTCGTTGGTAATGTACCAATGATCCTCATTATTTCCGTTTTATCCATGCTCTTTACTCCAAGCTTCTGGACAATGGTATTTGCACTTACTGTTGTAGGCTGGCTTGGTATTGCATACTTTATTCGTACACAGGTTTTGATCATTCGTGACCGTGAGTACAATCTGGCTTCCAGATGTCTTGGTACACCTATCGTTAAGATTGCTACCAAGAATATTCTGCCATTCATGACATCAGTTATTGTTACATTGCTGGCTACAGAGCTGCCATCCTACATTTCCTACGAGGTATTCCTTTCTTACATCGGTATGGGTATGAAGGATATGTCTCTGGGACGTCTTATTTTCCAGGCTGAAGGTGCCATGGTTACACCGGGCTGGGAGATGGAATTCTGGAGCCCTGTTGCAATTGCTTCTATCATCACAATAGTTCTGTATGTAGTTGGTCAGAATCTGGGTGACGCATCAGATCCTAGAACTCATATGTAGGAGGTGGACAGTTTGGAAAATAAGAAAGTATTACTGTCCGTACAGGACCTGGTAGTAAAATTTAAAGTTCGCGGACGTTCCCTGACAGCAATCAGAGGAATTTCCCTTGATATTTATGAAAACGAATCTATCGCAATCGTAGGTGAGTCAGGTTCAGGTAAGTCTGTTTTCACAAAGACCTTCCCTGCTATGCTTGACGCAAACGGTTATATCGATAACGGTAAGATTTTATTTAATGATCCCAAGCTTGAGGATACTGTCGTAAAGATTGGCCCTGCTGAAAAGGCTCGTATTAAGCGTATTGCAAATTCCCTGGATAATTATTCCAAGCTGGAGCTGGGTGCCAAGACATATCAGGCTATGAATGACCTGAAGGCTGAGTACCAGGCCAAAATTTCCATGACCGCAGAGGAAAAGGAAGAAATCGGAGATGCTCTTAACAATTTGAGATTTGAGAGAGCAGAGACCTTCAACTATAAGCAGACTCTGAATACCTCCAAGGAAAAGGATAAGGTCAAAGAGACCTCCGAGAAGCTGAGCGAATTAGACAAGCAGATTAAGGTACTGGAGAGCAAGGAAGCAAAGATTTTATCTGAGCGTAAGAAGGCTCTTATGGCTGATACTGCTTATCTCGAAGAGTACAAGGCGAAGATGGCTGAGCTTAAGAAGCAGTATTCTCAGGAAATCGTTAAGGATATTACTTTAGAGACAGCTGAACGTAACGTATTTTTGGCCAAGGAGATTTATCTCTCCGTAGGTCGTTTTGATACTGTTCGCCGTAACAGAACTACTTCCAGAATTCTCGCTGGCTTAAAGAAGGCTATGAGAGAGGGTAAGGACTGTAAGTCTGATGATGTACTTAATGACATCTATGCACCTATCACCTTCCGTGTGAAGCTGCAGGATGAGACAGAAAAGATGCTGCATGGTAATTGTATCATCGACCTGGCTCAGATGAAGTACAGTAAGGACCTTTCTCAGGTTCGTGGTAAGAGAATTGCTACCGTATTCCAGGATCCTATGACATCTCTGAACCCTACCATTACTATCGGTAAGCAGATTTCTTCCATCATTTTGAAGCATCAGAATGTATCAGAGACTGAGGCTAGAGCTAAGGCACTGGAAATGATGCACAAAGTAGGTATTCCTAATCCTGAAGATCGTTTCGACGATTATCCATTCCAGTACTCAGGAGGTATGAGACAGCGTATCGTTATTGCGATTGCACTGTCCTGTCAGCCTGAAATCCTCATCTGCGATGAGCCTACAACAGCTCTGGACGTTACAATCCAGGCTCAGATTTTGAGACTTATCAA
>JAZUHR010000245.1:0-3339 GCA_045641825.1 Lachnospiraceae bacterium | reverse complement strand
CTCCAGAGTAAAGTCATATACTGCCTGAGTAAGCTCGGTAGCATTCATTCCCACCCATGCCTTGGGAGTGCGCTGCTTGCCTGGATCTGCCCAAAAGTCAGAGTAATGCAGGTCCAAAAGCACCTTAAGTCCTGCTGCCTTTACTCTTTTGGCCAGTTCTATAACGCAGGGAAGATCGCATCCACCTGCTCCGTAGGGCTGCCCCTCCGGTCCGTAGGGATCGTTCCACAAGCGAAGTCTCACATAATTTATATTGTAATCCTTTAAAATTCCTATTAATTCTCTTTTGTTCCCAGCCTTGTCATAGTAGACCGCCCCACACCTTTCTTCCTCCAAAAGTGTGGAAATATCCACTCCCTTAATGTATTCCTCAATATGTCTGCCCATTTTACCTCTCCTTTTCCGGGTATTACACCCAAAAACTGTAAAAAACCCTTTTTAACGCTTTGCGCAAGCGGTTGCTCTAATAATAAACCCTAAGTCTTTTCCGGTCAAGCACTTGTTTTATAACAATATTTTTGTTTTATTCCAATTTTATTGACATATCGCTTTTTTTATGATATGTTGAAAACTCGAAAAACAAAAACAGTTTCTGTATTCGGAGGAAAAATTATGAGAATTCTTGTTACAGGCGGCGCAGGCTATATCGGAAGCCACACATGTGTTGAGCTTCTTAATGCAGGCCACGAGGTAGTGGTACTGGATAATCTTTACAATTCCAGCGAAAAGGCTGTAGAGCGCGTAAAGGAAATCACAGGTAAGGACTTAAAGTTCTACGAGGCCGACCTTTTGGACAAGGCTGCTGTAGAGAAGGTTTTTGACAATGAAAAAATAGATGCGGTTATTCATTTTGCAGGACTTAAGGCCGTAGGTGAATCCGTAGCCAAGCCTCTGGAATATTATCATAACAATATTACCGGCACTCTCTATCTCTGCGATGTCATGAGAGCTCACGGTGTAAAAAACATTATTTTCTCATCCTCTGCTACTGTGTACGGAGATCCCAAATTCATCCCCATTACAGAGGAATGCCCCAAGGGCCAGATCACCAATCCTTACGGTCAGACCAAGAGCATGCTGGAGCAGATTCTTACAGACCTTCATGTATCCGATCCTGAGTGGAATGTAGTACTTCTTCGCTATTTCAATCCTATCGGTGCTCACAAATCCGGTAAAATCGGCGAGGATCCAAAGGGTATCCCCAACAATCTCCTGCCTTATGTAGCTCAGGTAGCAGTAGGTAAGCTCAAGGAAGTAAATGTTTTCGGTAACGACTATGCTACCCCCGACGGTACCGGTGTACGTGACTATATCCATGTAGTAGATCTGGCTGTAGGTCATGTAAAGGCTCTTAAGAAAATTGAAGAAAAGGCCGGCGTATGTGTTTACAATCTGGGTACAGGAAAGGGCTACAGCGTTCTGCAGGTAGTAAATGCTTTTTCCAAGGCTTGCGGCAAGGACCTTCCTTATGTTATCCGTGACCGTCGTCCCGGTGATATCGCTATGTGCTATGCAGATCCTACCAAGGCCAAGGAAGAACTTGGCTGGGTAGCGGAGCGCGGTATCGAGGAAATGTGCGAGGACTCATGGAGATGGCAGTCCGGCAATCCTAACGGATATAACGATTAAAAATAAGGCTACGGCGCAAAAACCGTAGCTTTTTTCATTTTTTTATACTTTTTCTATTGAAATGTGATTATTTTTAGAGTAGTATGTGTAGGCTTATGGGACTAATATTTTTGTAAAGGGGAAAAAAGTATGACAACAACAGCTCTTATTTTAGGCGTAATTTCAATTTGTTTCAGTTTCGCTACGGCCTGGTTAAATCCTATTGGTGTCATCACTGGTATTGTAGGAATTACTTTGGGCGTACATTCCATCAAGCATGATTTTCATCTGATGGGTACCGCCAGAGCCGGCTTTATCTGTTCTATTGTAGGTACGGCAGGAGGCGTATTGACTACCATTTTCTGGTATGTCATCGTTCCCTTTGTGCTTTATGACCCCTATATAATGGATTTGCTGAGAGCACTTTTAGAAAGGAAGTAAATCAGGAAATGGAAGCATATGAGATATTTTTATCGCTTGCTATCATTGTAGTCTTCAGTAAAGCTTTTGGCCTTCTCGCCAAAAAAATCAAGGCACCGGAGGTTGTCGGTCAGATTATCGCCGGTATCTTAATAGGTCCCAGCTTGCTTGGCATCGTGGAGCTGACACCTTTTCTGTCCCAGATGGCAGAAATCGGCGTTGTCCTCCTCATGTTTTCCGCAGGTCTCGGTACCAATCTTAAGGAGCTTATGAGAACAGGCTTCAAGGCCTTTCTTATTGCCTGCTGCGGCGTTTTCATCCCTCTTATAGGCGGTGCGCTCCTGTATTTTTGCATGTATGGCTTCGCACCCTGGGGCTCTGCTGAATTTTACGAGGGTGTATTTATAGGTGTTATCATGACTGCCACCTCAGTGTCCATTACTGTCCAGACTCTTCGCGAGCTGGGCAAGCTTAAGACCACTGTCGGTACCACGGTTTTATCCGCTGCCATCATTGACGATGTTATCGGTATTATCGTGCTTACCTTCGTAATCGGCCTTAAGACCGGTGAGTCTTCCGCCCTTTCCGTAATTATCCGTACCGTGCTTTTCTTCGTGGCCGCACTGGTACTGGGCTTCGTGCTTTACGCTGTCTTTAAATATATTGACAAGCGTCACCCACATTCCAGAAGACTTCCTATCTTCTCTCTGGCCCTCTGCTTCGCCATGGCTTTTTGCGCAGAGAAATACTTCGGTATCGCAGATATCACAGGTGCATATGTGGCAGGTATTATTCTCTGCTCCATTAAAGATCATGACTATATCGCTGAAAAAATGGACATCAATTCCTACATGCTTTTTGGACCGATCTTCTTTGCTTCTATCGGACTCAGAACAGATTTCTCCAATTTCAAGCTGTCTCTCCTGCTTTTCTGCGTGCTTTTCGTGGTCGTAGCGCTGGTAACCAAAATTGTGGGCTGCGGACTCATTTCAAAAAGTCTCGGCTTCAATGCATCCGATTCCCTGAAAATCGGTGTAGGCATGATGACAAGAGGCGAAGTCGCCCTCATTGTTTCCCAGAAGGGGCAGGATGTAGGACTGGTTTCCCCTGAATATTTCGCTGCAGTCATTCTTTTGATTGTTACCTCTTCCATATTGACTCCGATTATTCTGAAACTTTTATACGCTCAGGAAAGCGGCAAAGTACGTATGGTAGATTATAAAAATGACGAGACATCCATGTAATTACGTTTTCGTTTACTAAACATACACAAAAATTTCTTTGAAAAAACACGACTTTATGTTAAAATAA
>JAZUHR010000244.1:0-3709 GCA_045641825.1 Lachnospiraceae bacterium | reverse complement strand
TGCGTAATGAGTCCATAAATGTACGTACGGAAACAGGGACGAAGGAGATACAGCTTCTGGTACCCGAAAGTTTGACCGCACTTCCTGATTTTTTAAGATTACAGGACAGACGAACCAAGGAAAAATACACTCTGGAGTCAGAGGGCTGTGTAATATCGGAAAAGCTGTCAAAGATTTTGAAACTCAAGGTGGGAGATGACCTGGAAATCCTTGATGGAGACCGGAAGGTGGGAAGTGTAAAAATTACCGCCATAGCCGAGAATTACCTGTATTACTACGTCTATATGAGTAGGGATCAGTATCTTAAGATTTTTGAGGCTTGCGACTACAATAAGGTGCTGTTTAAGTTTTCCAAGGATATGTCATCTGAGGGAAAAGACGAGCTGTCGGCGGCCCTGCTGGAACTTAAGGAAGTCACATCAATCACCAATATTTCGGCACTCAGGGACAGAGTGGCCCAAATGATGAAATCACTGGATCTGGTGGTAGTGGTGCTTATAGTGTCCGCAGGACTTCTGGCCTTCATAGTGCTTTATAATCTCAATAATATCAATATTCTGGAGAGACGCAGGGAACTGGCGACCATAAGAGTACTGGGTTTTTATGATACGGAGCTGGCGGCCTATGTGTACAGAGAGAATGTATGGCTCACCATATTTGGTGTTATTTTAGGGTGCTTTTTGGGCTTTTTCCTCCATAAGTTCGTTATTGAGACCTGCGAAATCGACATGATTATGTTTGGCAGGGACGTAAAGCCTTTGAGCTACCTGTATTCGGTGGCAATTACCTTCATTTTCGCTGTTTTGGTGAATTTCTTCATGTTTTTCAGAATAAGAAAAGTGGATATGGTGGAGAGTCTGAAATCCGCAGAATAAAGTGTGGTATTTATAAGAATAATAAGTACTTCTTTCTTGTTTTTATGGTGAAATAAGGGTATAATCTCTAGGTGGTGTTTTATGCACCGTCTAGGGATTATTTTTTGGCGCGTGCAGCGGCAGGGGAGAAGTATTCATCTGGCGCTTACAGCAGCGGGGCGAAAGAATTTTTATAGAGCTTATAGCAGCGGGCAGAAGAATAATCCGACTTAATAATCCAACTTACGGAAAAGAGGACTATATATGGCAGACAAGAAAACAGCAGCAAAGAAGCCTGCAGCAAAGAAGGCTGCAGAGAAGAAGGACGAGAAGAAGAATGCATGGCTCAGCTATTCCGAGAAGACCATGAAGGATGTTATGGCATTCAACGAGGAATACAAGGCATTTATCTCTAAGTGCAAGACCGAGCGTGAGTGCGTGGATGAGACAGTTGCCATCGTTGAAAAGGCAGGATATAAGAACCTTAATGATTGCATCAAGGCCGGCAAGAAGCTTAAGGCAGGGGATAAGGTTTACTTTAACAATATGGGCAAGGCACTTGCTCTTTTCATCATAGGTAAGCAGCCTATGGAAAACGGTATGAAGATTCTGGGCGCTCACATTGACTCCCCTCGTATGGACTTAAAGCAGGTACCTGTATATGAGGATACAGAGCAGTGCTTCCTGGATACTCATTACTACGGCGGTATCAAGAAGTATCAGTGGGTAACTCTTCCTCTGGCACTTCATGGTGTTGTTTGCAAGAAGGATGGCAGTGTTGTCAAGGTTAATATCGGTGAGGATCCTTCTGATCCTGTATTCGAGATTACAGATCTTCTGGTACACCTGTCTGCAGATCAGATGGCTAAGACCGCAGCCAAGGTCATCGAGGGCGAGGCTCTGGATGTACTGGTAGGCTCCATGCCTCTTAAGGATGAGGACAAGGAGGCTGTTAAGGCCAATGTTATGAAGATCCTTAAGGACAAGTATGATTTCGAAGAGGAAGATTTCCTCTCCGCTGAAATCGAGGTGGTTCCTGCAGGACAGGCTCGTGACCTCGGTTTTGACCGCAGTATGATTACAGGCTACGGCCATGACGACAGAGTATGTGCATATACATCCCTTGCAGCTATGCTGGAGACCAAGGAAGTAGACCGTACAGCAGCTTGCCTTATCGTAGATAAGGAGGAGATCGGTTCTGTAGGTGCTACAGGTATGCAGTCTTACTTCTTCGAGAATGCAGTGGCTGAGCTTATCAACCTGACCACAGATTATTCCGAGCTTAAGGTACGCAGATGTCTGGCAAATTCCCATATGCTTTCATCCGACGTATCCGCAGCTTATGATACTGCTTTTGCCAGCGCTTTCGAGAAAAAGAATACCGCATTTTTCGGCAGAGGTATTGTTTTCAACAAGTTCACAGGTTCCCGTGGTAAGTCAGGCTCCAACGATGCAAATCCTGAGTTCATCGCTCAGATTCGTTCCGCTATGGAAAAGCACAAGGTTCCTTTCCAGACAGCGGAGCTGGGCAGAGTAGACGTTGGCGGCGGCGGTACCATCGCATACATTATGGCCAAGTACAACATGCAGGTTATCGATGCAGGCGTTCCTGTGCTTTGCATGCATGCTCCTTGGGAAATCGTTTCCAAGTCTGATGTTTGGGAAGCTAAGCAGGCTTACGTAGCATTCCTTAAGGAAATCTAATTGTCGTACTGCAAGGGCAGGAGGATAGAGATTGAGACGTATAGCTAAATTTTACAAGGTTTCAAAAGAACAGTTTGTCAAGGACTACCTGGGAGTATATCCCGGTGTGTCCGAGGCAGCTGCCACTGAAATATATGAAAGCATAGAGCTGCCGGTCAGAGCGACCACAGGCTCTGCGGGATATGATTTCCGTACGACTGTGGACTTCGAGCTGCAGCCGGGCGAGACTGTTATGATCCCTACCGGTATCAGGGTGCGCATGGAGGAGGATTATGCCCTCTTTATGTTCCCCAGAAGCGGTCTGGGCTTCAAGTACAGATTTCAGCTGAACAATACCATTGGCGTTATTGACAGTGACTATTTCGGCTCTGCCAATGAAGGTCATATCTTCGTGAAAATGACCAACGATTCCAAGGAAGGCAAGGTAGTGGCCCTCAAGCGCGGCGACGCCTTTGCACAGGGCATTTTCATGCAGTACGGAATTACAGAAGATGATGATGTAACAGGTATCCGCGATGGCGGCTTCGGCTCTACATCATCAAAGTAATACATTAACTTTAAAGGAGTTCTAATTATGGTACGCGCAATTGTAGGTGCAAACTGGGGAGATGAAGGCAAGGGCAAGATTACTGATATGCTTGCTGAAAAGTCCGACATCATCATTCGTTTCCAGGGTGGAAGCAACGCTGGTCATACTATTATCAACAAGTATGGTAAGTTCGCACTTCACCTTCTTCCATCAGGTGTTTTTTACGATCACACTACCAGCATCATCGGCAACGGTGTAGCTTTAAACATCCCTTACCTCATCAATGAGATCAATTCTCTTGTTGAGCGTGGTGTGCCGAAGCCACACATTCTGGTGTCCGACAGAGCACAGATTATGATGCCTTATCACGTTCTTTTCGATCAGTACGAGGAAGAGCGTCTGGGCAAAAAGTCCTTTGGCTCCACCAAGTCCGGTATCGCACCTTTCTATTCAGATAAGTATGCGAAGATTGGTTTCCAGGTATCTGAGCTTTTCAACGAGGAGCTTCTGGTAGAAAAGGTTGAGCGTGTATGCGAGCAGAAGAATATCCTTCTGGAGGGCCAGTTGGGCTCCCTTAAGGATCCTGATTTCGGTATATATCCTATGGTTACTTCTTCCTCCA
>JAZUHR010000243.1:0-2184 GCA_045641825.1 Lachnospiraceae bacterium | reverse complement strand
CCGTAGCACCTGCACCTGCATCTGCAGTGCTCTCCGGAATACTTACCAAGACCGGTATTATGGGTATAATCATTACCTCTACCACACTTGGCCTTCTGGAAAATGAAGTATGGGGCAATTTCTTAATGTTTATGGGCGGAGCTACCATGTTTACCGGAGCCTTCCTGGCTATTTTTTCCACCAATCTTAAGAAGACTCTGGCTTGCTCATCTGTTTCACAGATAGGCTTCATTTTGACAGGTATTGCTTGTATTGTAATGCTGGCAGAAGAGGGCGAGGCTATGGCTTTCGCTTATTCGGGTACCCTGCTTCATATGATTAATCACTCCATGATTAAGCTGGTGCTTTTCCTGCTGGCAGGAGGTGTGCTTAAGAAGACAGGAAGCCTTAATTTGAACGACATTAAGGGCTATGGCAGAAATAAGCCTTTGCTGGCTATTCCATTTGCCATCGGTGCTCTTTCTATATCAGGTGTTCCGGGCTTTTCCGGCTATGTCTCCAAGACTGTAATTCATGAAGCGGTGGAAGAGGTGGCACACTCAGATATTGCGCATGTAGTAGGTATCGTTTTCACTATTACAGGTGGTATGACACTTTGCTATATGACCAAGCTTTTCGTATGTCTCTTCATCGAAAAGGGACCGGCTTCTGAGAAAAAGGGACTTAAGCCTCTCAGCCTTGTGGCTGTTTGGATTCCGGCTGTTATTCTTTTCGTAATGGGAATTATTCCATCACTTTTTGCAAAAATTCCGGCTATCGCTCATTTCACAGAGACCGGTCTTAAGGCTACTGAATTCGTTGAAATTGAAGAAATGCATTGGTTCGCCTTCCATACCATGAAGGGCGGCTTGATTTCCATAGCCATCGGTATTGTGCTTTACTTTGTATTTGTAAGACTGGTACTGATTAAGAAGACTCCGGAAGGCTCCTTCTACAAGGAAGGCCTGCCTAAGTGGTTTGATCTGGAAAAATATGTTTACAGACCGGTTATTCTCTATGCTTTACCGTTCGTGCTGGCTATTCCTTTCAGAGCTCTTGATAAGCTTATGGATACTCTGGCATATTTTACCAGAAAAGTGGTTTTGAATCCTCTTCGTCACAAGAGAAGGGGAAGCGGAGCAAGCTATTATATTGGACGGGTACTGGATTTTGTTACCAACAGGAAAAAATCCGGCAAGGTATCCTTCACCAACAAGCTTGCTCTGGCAGGAGCCGAGACAGGAGAACTCTTTAAGATTCTGGAGAGAAGTATAAGCTTTTCCATGCTTTTATTCTCACTGGGACTTATAATTACCCTCTTGTATATGCTTTTATAATTAATTGAAATTGTATTTTGGGATAATGAAAAAAGTTAAAAAGATTCTTACCAACAGAATATCGATGGTGGCCCTGGCCTCCATCCTTGAAGTGGCCTGGATGATCGCTCTGATCATCTGGGCTTCTGACGAATTTGTTGCTATCAACATTGGCTTTAGAACCTTTTCAGTATTTATGTTTTTGTATGCTTATCATACAGAATGGTATCCTGACTACAAGCTGGCTTGGACGGTTATCATTCTTTCCTTTCCTATCGGCGGCGGGCTTTTGTATTTCTCTTTCGGTAATGCAGCCACTACCAGGCGAATAAGAAATAAACTTTCGAAAACCACCAGGGAGCTTATTCCCTATATCCCCCAGGACAGGAAAATACTTAAGGAGATAGCACAAAAGGACAGCATGGGGCTGGGAATTGCCAATTACCTGGGTAAAATTCAGAAATTTCCTGTTTACAACAATTCCACGGTTAAATACTATTCTTCGGGTGAGGCGGCTTTTCCTGAAATGATTAAGGAGCTTAAAGCGGCCAAAAGATTTATTTTCATGGAGTATTTTATAGTCGACAAGGGCTATATGTGGACTGAAATACTGGATATTCTGGAAGAGAAGGTCAAAGAGGGCCTGGATGTCAGATTTATGTATGATGACTTCGGCTGTGTTATGACCATGCCTCCCAGATTCGATAAATTACTGGAGGAGAAGGGGATTAAAGCGGCCTGCTTCAATGAACTGAAGCCTTTTGTTTCAGCCTTTGTCAATAACCGCAACCATAGAAAAGTAACCATTATTGACGGTAATGTGGCCATAAACGGTGGCTTCAATCTGGCAGATGAGTATATTAACAAAAAGGAGCGCTTCGGCTACTGG
>JAZUHR010000242.1:0-2540 GCA_045641825.1 Lachnospiraceae bacterium | reverse complement strand
GAAAATTTGATTCAGATATTGTGGAATCAGTAAAACTTATTCCGGAATCGATGTCTGATTGCTATGTATATCTAGGAAGAAAACCTAAGGCAGATATCAATAAGGGAATAGAAGATGTATTAAAAAAATACAAAGAGAGATCGTCACTGCTACAATCTTTTTGCTCAGAACAACTCTTGAGATTATCACAAAACAAAAAAGTTCAACATTTCGATGACATAGAAAAGTTTGAGCAGATATTAAAAGTTTTGTCTGAAATAGAAAAAGTCGAAGAAGAGACATTTATTCGTAATTTTTCAATAAAAGTGTTGGGCGATTCTAAAGCATTTGAAAAGATTAAATCACAGGTTGTTTCGATTTTGTTTGACTATGGCGGATACCCAGACAAAAATAGCATTCTCGAAGATCTAAATATTGTTAAGAATCCCGGCTATGTGTACGTAAAAGGAAATGGAATAATAACTGTTTCTGGACAAGATATTAATCTTGGGAGTCTGGATGGGGCAATAGGATTTAGCTCGTCAACATTAGATGATATTGAAAAAATCGAAGTGGTTGCTACTAAGGTGATTACCATTGAGAATCTTACTACATTTCATGCATATACGGATAAGGATGCGCTTGTAATTTATCTTGGCGGATATCATAATAGTATAAGACGTAAGCTAATAAGTAAGCTTTATGAGGCGAATCCTAATGTGAAATACTACCATTATGGAGACATTGATGCAGGTGGATTCTATATTCTACTGGATCTTCGAAAGAAAACGCATATTCCATTTGAGCCATTAAATATGGATGTACCAACGCTTGAAAAATATAGCCAGTATGCGAGAAAACTTACTGAAAACGACAGAATACGCCTTGCGAATCTTGAAGATAGTGAATTTGCGGAAACTATTGCGTATATGCTGAAAAATGATTGCAAACTGGAGCAGGAAGCTATAGATTTTATAATAGAATAGCAAGTTATATTATTTTTTGTGGTATGTCTTTATTGGAATTGCAATAGTTCAGTGGAGGTAAGTTGTGGAAATAAGTGAAATTAGGTATGTTGATTTTTTATCTGATAAGGTTGGATGCGGTATATACGGCGCAAAAGGAGTAGAGTATTTACTTACTGGGAGAGAATGAATTCGAGTGAGAAAATATGGATTCCGGTTAGTAAAAATAATGTTTTGTAAGGACGGAGCCCTTTATGAACACACTAAAAATACACGGCATATACAAGCACTTTAAGGGCGATTACTACCTGGTAGAGGATGTGGCCCTGCACTCTGAGGACAAGACAGAGTACGTAGTGTACAGAAGACTCTATGGAGATGGCTCTTTGTGGATAAGACCTCTGGATATGTTTCTGTCTGAGGTGGATCACGAGAAATACCCTGAAGTGAAGCAGAAGTACAGATTTGAACTTCAGGAGATCGAGAGCGTAGCCTGTAAGAAGGGCTGAAATATTCCTGCCGGGATGACGATATTTCGCGCCGCTATGGTCCATCGTTATCTGTGGGCAGACAGACCTTACTTGCATGGAGGCGGCACTCATAATTTTTAACGTATTGAAGCTGATTACGAAGGTGGCAAGATGAAAACAATAAATGTAGTGGCTGCCGTAATCCGGAAGGATGGCAGGATTTTTGCCAGTCAGCGTGGTTACGGCGATTTCAAAGGCGGCTGGGAATTCCCGGGTGGGAAGATCGAGGCCGGTGAGACGCCGGAGGCCGCACTGGTGCGGGAAATCAGAGAAGAACTGGATACGGAGATAGAGGTGGGGGACTTGATCGATACTGTGGAGTATGACTACCCCGATTTCCATCTGTCGATGAAGTGTTTCTGGTGCGAGATCGTGCAGGGCGAGCTGGTCCTAAAAGAGCACGAAGCCGCTAAATGGCTGGACAAGTCCGGTCTCTACAGCGTGGAGTGGCTGCCGGCGGATGTATCCCTGATAGAAAAGATAGAAAAGCTGCTGTAGGAGGCACCATGGAGGTCACAATAATAAAATCGAACAGAAAGACTGTGGCTATCCGGATAAATGCTGATCTGTCAGTCGTCATGAGAGTGCCGCGGCAGATAAGCAAGCGGGAAATAGACAGAATCCTTAGGAAAAAGGAGCCCTGGATACTGGCGCACATAGAGGAAATGCAGCGCCGGAAGGAGGCCTACGAGGCTACCACCCTTGAGAAAATGACGGACCCTGAGATCCGTGAGCTGGCTGACTGGGCCCTCACGCTAATTCCGGAAAGAGTGGCCTACTATGCCGGGATTGTCGGCGTGGATTATGGCAGAATCACCATCAGAAATCAAAAGACCAGATGGGGGAGCTGTAGCAGCAAGGGCAATCTGAATTTTAACTGCCTGCTCATGCTGACTCCACCGGAGGTCATAGACTACGTGGTGGTCCACGAGCTCTGCCACCGAAAGGAAATGAACCACTCCCGAGCCTTCTGGGCGGAGGTAGCGAAGGTGCTGCCGGATTACAAGAAACAGGTCGCGTGGCTGAAGGAACACGGCAGCGGGATTATGGCACGACGGGGGTGAGA
>JAZUHR010000241.1:0-20017 GCA_045641825.1 Lachnospiraceae bacterium | reverse complement strand
TGGAAATCGTGGCTCGTCGCGGTGAGTACTGCCTCTACGACAAGCAGATGGGCAAGATGGTGGAAAAGACTATCTTCCAGCTGCCGAGCAAACTGGGCAAGGGCGTACTTTTCACACCTACAGTCCATGGTAATCTTATGGTGGGTCCTACGGCAGCGCATATTGATGACAAGGAAGCTACCTGCACTACAGCAGAAGGTCTTGCGGATGCCCGCGAAAAAGCGGCTCTGTCTGTGGTAAATATGCCTGCACCGCGTGCTATGATTACCGCTTTCTCAGGCCTTCGCGCCCACGAGGTAAAGGGTGACTTCATAATCGGAGAAGCCGCTGACTGTCAGGGTTTTGTAGATGTGGCAGGTATTGAGAGTCCCGGCCTTTCCTGTGCCCCGGTTATCGGTGAATATGTGGCAGGACTGGTAATGCCTCTTCTGGGCAATCCCGAGAAAAAGACCGACTTCATCGCCACCCGTAAAGGCATTCCTCATATCAATGAACTTCCGGTAGCGGAGCGCGAAGCTCTCATCAAGGAAAATCCCGCCTATGCAGCCATTGTCTGCAGATGTGAGATGGTGACAGAGGGGGAGATTCTGGATGCTATTCACGGCATAATTCCCGCACGCACTCTGGACGGTATCAAGCGTCGTACCAGAGCAGGCATGGGCAGATGCCAGGCAGGTTTCTGCACACCGAGAAATGTAGAACTGATCGCCAGGGAACACGGTATCCCTATGGAAGAAGTAGTGAAGAGCGGGAGGAATGCACATGTACTGTAAAAATGTTGATATCGCCATTATCGGCGGAGGTCCCGCAGGTCTGGCTGCAGCACTTGCAGCCCGTGAAGCCGGCGTGGAAAATATAATGATTTTAGAGCGTGACATGCAGTTGGGCGGAATTTTGAACCAGTGCATTCACAATGGCTTCGGTCTCCATACCTTTAAGGAGGAATTGACCGGCCCTGAATATGCAGCCCGCTTTATAGAGCGTGTAAAGGCAGCAGATATTCCATACTCCCTGGGCACAATGGTATGTGACCTGCAGGCAGAGGCTGACGGCAGCAAGGTCGTTACATGTATGAGCCGCGCAGAGGGCCTTTATCAGATTAAGGCTCGTGCCGTAGTGCTTGCCATGGGCTGTCGCGAGAGGCCCAGAGGAGCACTGGGCACACCGGGTTACAGACCGGCCGGCATTTTTTCAGCAGGAACCGCCCAGAGATTTGTAAATGTTGAGGGCAAACTTCCGGGTAAGGAAGTAGTCATTTTGGGCTCCGGTGATATCGGTCTTATTATGGCCCGCCGTATGACTCTGGAGGGCGCTCACGTACAGGTAGTGGCAGAACTTATGCCATACTCCGGCGGCTTAAAGAGAAACATCGTTCAGTGCTTAAATGACTTCGACATCCCTCTTAAACTTTCCCACACCGTTGTAGATATAGCAGGCAAGGAAAGAGTAGAGTCCGTCACCATCGCAGAGGTGGACGGTAAGGGCAAGCCTATCCCGGGCACCGAGGAAGTGTACAAATGCGACACTCTCCTGCTTTCCTGCGGCCTTATCCCCGAAAATGAACTGACCACAGGCGCCGGTATCCTGATGGACAGAGTGACCAGCGGTGCAGTAGTTGATAATAATTTAGAGACTTCACTTCCGGGCGTTTTCGCCTGCGGCAACGTACTTCACGTTCACGACCTGGTAGACTTCGTATCCGAAGAAGCCGGCAATGCAGGCTGTAATGCTGCTCTTTTCGTACAGGGCAGAGAGGCTACGGACTCTGAGAAAATAATAGAGATTACAACAGAAAAGGATATAAGATACACAGTCCCCAGAAAGATTCACCCGGAAACCGTAGGCGACGACGTGCTTATCCGCTTCAGAGTGGGCAATGTTTATAAAAACGTGACCATCGGCATTTCTTTTGACGGCGAGGTAGTACGCACTGTGAAAAAGCATACCGTGGCTCCCGGCGAGATGGAGGAAATCCGCATAAAGAAGTCCGAGATGGAAAAATACCCGGGCCTTAAGTGTATTACACTGGGCTTTACGGAATATACACCGGTAAACTAAGGGCAGAAAGGAAGAGAAAACATGGAAACAAGAGAACTTACATGTATCAACTGCCCTATGGGCTGCGCACTTACCGTGACTATCGACGGTGACAATATCACCTGCACAGGTAATACCTGCCCCAGAGGCGCGGATTATGCGAAAAAAGAGGTGACCGACCCCAGACGTACCGTGACCAGCAGCGTAAGTGTTGTAAGCGGTAAGGCTGTCAGAGTACCTGTAAAAACCAAGACCGATATACCGAAGGGCAAGATTTTTGACTGTATGGAAATTATTAAGCAGACAGTGGTAAAAGCACCGGTACATATTGGTGATGTGGTTATCGAGGACGTGGCCGGTACAGGAGTACAGGTAGTGGCTACCAAAAATGTAGAGGGGTGTGTATGAAGAAAAAATACGTAATGGCTCTGGACCAGGGAACTACCAGTTCCAGATGCATACTTTTTGACAAAAGCGGTAATATCTGCAGCATGGCACAGAAGGAATTCGAGCAGATTTATCCTCAGCCGGGCTGGGTAGAGCATAATCCCAGAGAGATCTGGGCATCACAGATGTCGGTGGCTGCCGAGGCAATGGCAAAGATTGGCGCTACTGCGGACGATGTGGCATCCATCGGTATTACCAATCAGCGTGAGACCACCGTGGTGTGGGAGAAAAAGACCGGCAACCCTATCTATAATGCTATCGTATGGCAGTGCAGACGTACCGCACCTATGATTGAGGAACTTTTAAGGGAAGGCTTCGGTCCTCATATCAAGGAGACCACAGGACTGGTGCCGGATGCATATTTTTCCGGTACCAAGATTGCATGGATATTGAACCATGTGCCCGGAGCCAGAGAAAAGGCGGAAAAAGGCGAACTCCTTTTCGGTACTATCGATACATGGCTTATCTGGAATCTGACCAAGGGCAGAGTACATGCTACCGACTATACCAATGCTTCCCGTACCATGCTTTACGACATTCACAAATTACAGTGGGATGAGAAACTTTTAAAGCGCTTCGGCATTCCTCTTTCCATGATGCCCAAGGTAATGCCCTCCAGTGCCATTTTCGGTAAGACCGACGAGGCTCTTCTGGGTGACGAGATCGTTATCGGCGGCGCGGCAGGAGACCAGCAGGCTGCCCTTTTCGGCCAGTGCTGCTTTAATCCCGGCGATGTGAAAAATACCTACGGTACAGGCTGCTTCCTGCTTATGAATACAGGTACTGAGGCTGTCAAATCCCAGCACGGACTGGTAACCACAATAGCTGCTTCAGCCGGAAAAAATGTAGAGTATGCTCTGGAAGGCTCTGTCTTTGTAGCAGGTGCTTCCATTCAGTGGCTGAGAGACGAGATGCGTATGCTTAAGTCCGCATCCCAGTCCGAGGAGTATGCGCGTGCGGTATCAGACACAGACGGAGTGTACGTGGTGCCTGCATTTACAGGACTGGGCGCTCCTTACTGGAATCAGTATGCAAGAGGTATGGTGGTAGGTATCACCAGAGGCTGCTCCAAGGAGCATTTTATCCGTGCGACTCTGGAATCCATTGACTATCAGGTATACAAAGTACTTCGTGCCATGGAGCAGGATACCGGCAATAAAATCAAGACTCTTAAGGTAGACGGCGGAGCTTCTGCCAATGACTTCCTGATGCAGTTCCAGGCAGATATTCTCTGTTCCGAGGTCCACAGGCCTGCCTGCATCGAGACTACTGCTCTGGGTGCTGCATATCTGGCAGGACTTGCTACAGGTTTCTGGAAGGACAAGAAGGATATCGTGGACAACTGGCAGCTTTCCAAGGCTTTCATTCCTTCCATGGATGAGGACAAGAGAAAGTCCCTTCTCCACGGCTGGAACAAGGCTGTACGTGCAGCACTGGCATGGCAGGAAGAAGTAGAAGAGGACTACAGTTTTTAAGATTTATTTGAAATCCATAACAACAAGGCTTATAATGACAGGAGACGGTAATGACTGTCTCCTGTTTTTATGTTATTAATTTCACTTCGTATCATAAAAGAGAAAATGGAGAGGAAACCTTGAAAACTAAAGCGAAAAACTTTGAAATAGATATGACTAGAGTGTCACCGGGGACGGTTCTGATTGACAACTTTTGAAAAATTTAAGGAGACTTACTATGGCGGGACCAATGGGTGGACCGGGAGGTATGGGACCTCGCGGATTTTTGACAGAAGAAGAAAAAAACAATATGCCGAAGGTGGATGGAGCGCTGATAAGGCGCATTCTGTCCTATATGAAGCCTTATACATTCCAGTTTATACTGGTGTTTATCACTATTATCCTATCGGCGGGCATAGGACTTTTGCCGTCCATTATCACCGGAAGAATCGTGGACCAAGCGCTGCTTAAGGGGGACATGGGGCTTCTGATTAAGTTGATTATTGTAGCCTTTGCGGCCCTTACCGCGTCACAGGTGGTGGGAGTGCTGGAAAGTTATATCAATGCCTGGATATCCCAGCGCATTATTTTCGATATGCGTAATCAGATGTACAAGCATCTGCAGCACATGCCCCACAGTTTTTTTACTACGGAAAAACAGGGGGATATCATCACTCGTATGAACACCGATATATCCGGCGTCAGTTCTGTTATATCCAAGACCCTGTCTTCGATTGTCAGTAATATCGCTACGGTGGTAACTACGCTGGTGGCACTTTTCTCCATGAGCATTCCCCTGGCGATTGTGGGTATCTGCATTATTCCGCTTTTGATCCTGCCTACCAGAAACGTAGGTAAGACCCGATACAATCTCCTCAAGGAGTCCCAGGCCAAGCAGGATGAGATGAACCAGATTGTTAATGAGACTCTGTCCGTCTCCGGCTCCATGCTGGTAAAGCTTTTCACCAGAGAGGAAAAAGAGTACGACCATTTCGTGAATACCAATGAAGAAGTGGCCAAAATTACCATGAAGGAAGAGCGAAGCGGTAAATGGTTCAGGGTTATTATGGGTATGTTTACTCAGATAGGTCCCCTTATGATTTACTTTTTCGGTGGTCTGATTATGATGAGAGGTATCGATGAAGCGCTGACTGTCGGTACCATTACAGCGACTGTGGCCCTTATCAATCGCTTGTACAGACCGGTGGAGTCACTGCTTAATATCGGTGTGGATTTCACCAGATCCCTGGCTCTTTTTACCAGAATATTTGATTATTTCGATAAGGAGAACACCATTGTTTCTCCGGAAAACGGCGAGAAGCCGGATGTGACCAATGGGGATATAGTTTTCAGTCATGTGGAGTTCCAATACACTGAGGAAAAGCCTTTATTAAAAGATATTGATTTTACGGTACCGGGAGGCAAGATGTATGCCATAGTCGGGCCATCAGGCTCCGGAAAGTCCACGGTGGTCAATTTTATTCCCCGTCTTTACGATGTATTGGGCGGAAAAGTCACTGTAGCCGGTACGGATGTACGGAACTTCGATCTTACATATCTGCGTGAGCAGATCGGCGTGGTGACGCAGGATACCTATCTTTTCAACGGTACTATCCTGGAAAATCTCCGCTATGCCAACGAAAATGCTACTATGGAAGAAGTGGAGAAAGCCTGCAAGATTGCAGCAATAGACGAGTTTATCAAGCGTCAGCCCGAGGGCTACGACACCATGGTAGGTAACCGTGGACTCAAGCTTTCAGGTGGTGAAAAGCAGAGGCTCTCCATAGCCAGAGTGATACTTAAGGATCCTAAAATCCTTATTTTAGACGAGGCTACATCGGCGTTGGACTCCATTTCGGAAAATGCGATTCAGGATGCCCTGGAGGTCATGATGAAGGGAAGAACTTCCATCGTCATCGCTCACCGTCTATCCACTATCCTTAAGGCTGATGCCATCGTGGTAATTGCAGACGGTACCGTGGCGGAGATGGGCACCCACGAAGAACTTCTGAAAAAAGACGGCATCTACCGTAATCTCTATGAGACCCAGTTCAGACAGGTGCTGGAGATGGAGTCAGGGGCCGCAGCCATGGGACTTCTTGATAGGGGAGAAGGTGACGAAAACTGGAAGCCGAATCCTATGATTCAGTCGGATGTGTATTAAAAAAAGGCTACTACATCCGTAAGACCGTTGTTTTTTATAAAACTATGTTATATTTAACGTGTAAGGATGGGACCTGCTGTGAACAATAGCAATGGAGGCGTGTATCCGGATGTACTTGCAGAAATTGCGGATATGTTAATGGTTATGGGGCATGGTTCATCCCGACGAATTTACAGGTTGTAACGAATAAAAAATAGCAGGGTGTGAATTTACCTACGGTACAAGTTTCGTAATAGTAGTTGCCAGAGAAGACGGTGGATTACTACTGCGTTGACATATCAACAGGAGAGGAAGTTTCTTATGAGGACATATCAGTTGCTAAGTAAACATAGACGTATTCTTGTCATTAGCATATTTTTTCTGATGTTGTTAGCAGTAATTGTACTTGCAATCAGATTTCTTTACAATAACAATGAGACAAAGAACAATAATTATACATTTCAGGCCGTGGGAAATATTGTATATATAAATAACGGGGGATTGTATAAGTATGAAAATGACAAACTGGTCCCGCTATCTTATCTGGATAAAGGAATAGAGTCCTTTGGTGTGGTGGATGGGAACCTGCTTTATTCAACCAAAGATGGTTTGTATTTATGTGATATGACATCTAAAAAGAGCAGGAGAGTACAGCAACTGGTAAATAATGGCAGGAATTATGAGAGAATTTCTGAAATCTGTGTGCAAAATGGCAGAGGCTATTTCATTAAAATTACCGGTGAGACGAAGGGAACCGGTCCGCAGGTAACAAATGGTTATGAGGGAGAATGTGAGTTCTGCTATTTTGACTATGAAAATGGTGAGGTAATAAGTTTCCACAAATTCGAATATGCCGGTGGCCTAAGTGACAAAGCTGAAGCAGGAGTTTATACCGAGGCACCGACGCTGTTTGGTGTGCTGGATGATAAGGTGTATTTTTCGCAGGATGTTACAAATCAAAATCAAAATCGCAGTTATACCAGTGTCTATGCTTTTGATATGACTGATAAGGTGGAAAGACCGTTGTTTACGATAGAGGGATGTGTAGGCGCTCCTTACCTGAAGATAATAAACGGCGCTGTTTACTGCCTTGAGCACAAGATTCTAAGTGGAGATAATGGAGTGAAAAGCACCTGCCAGACAAAGATGTATGATTTGAATGGTAAGTTGATTAGAGAGGGAGAATTATTTGAAACAACAGATGTAAATTTGGGCTATGCCCTTGGCGAGGACGGCACCTTGTATTGTTCTACATTTAATGGGGGTTTATACGTTGAACGTCCTGGTAAAGAAGCAGAGAAGGTGTATGACGGCTATAGCGATTATGTTTTTGAAAACGATGGCCGGATATTCTTGGCACGCGTAAAACATGCTTCGCGTGAGACCAGTCTTAATGTAATGCTACCGGATGGTAGCGTTAATGAACTGTTAGCGCAATAAATATTGGAACTTTCGGGCAGACGTCTCCCTTTTGACCGAGAATATTGTTTGAATTTTAAGGACGGATAGTATATAATGATACTATCTGTCCTTATATTTATATTGGGCAAAGGAGTAAAATAAGGACGCTGAGCCATGATAGTTCATGCTGGCGCATGAAGGCTCAGCTTTTCAAACTCCTATCGGAGTTCTCCATTTCTCACTTCGTTCAAAAAGGAGTAAAAATGAGTAAAAAAATAATTCTTACAGGTGGTGGCACAGCCGGCCACGTTACACCCAATATTGCCTTGCTTCCGAGACTCAGAGAAGAAGGTTACGAGATTGTTTATATCGGTTCATATACAGGTATTGAAAAGGAACTTATTGAGGCTGAAGGAGTCAAGTATTACGGCATATCCTCCGGTAAGTTCAGGCGTTACAGAAGCGCTAAGAATCTGTCGGACCCTTTCAGAGTTATCAAGGGCTATTTCGAGGCTAAAAAAATTATCAAAAAAGAGAAGCCGGATGTGCTTTTTTCCAAGGGAGGCTTCGTGTCTGTGCCTGTAGTATTTGCGGCCAAGCACAGGGGCGTACCGGCTATTATTCATGAGTCCGACATGACTCCCGGACTGGCCAACAGGCTTTGTATTCCCAGAGCAAAGAAGATTTGCTGCAATTTCCCGGAGACAGTGGAAAAGTTGCCGGCGGGCAAGGCTGTTCTTTCAGGCTCTCCCATCAGAAAAGAACTTTTCCAGGGGGACAGACAGAAAGGCCTTGATTTTGCAGGCTTTGACGGTTCTAAGCCTGTGCTTCTCGTAATGGGAGGCTCCACAGGCGCGCTTAATGTAAATAAGGCTATCTGGGAAGTATTGCCCCAGCTGCTTGATTCTTTCGACATTATTCATCTTTGCGGCAAGGGCAAGACCAATGAAGAATTACTGAATACTCCCGGCTATAAGCAGTACGAGTATATCGGTAAGGAACTTCCGGATATCTTCGCGGCAGCGGATCTGGTAGTATCCAGAGCCGGAGCCAATGCTATCTGCGAGCTTCTTGCACTTAAGAAGCCGAATATTCTGATTCCGCTGGGGCTTAAAGCTTCCCGCGGTGACCAGATATTAAATGCGGAGTCTTTTGCCAAGCAGGGATTTTCAGTGGTTATGCATGAAGAGACTATGACACCGCAGCAGTTTTTGCAGTGCGTAGGCATTACCTTTCAGGACAGACAGCGCTATGTGATGGCTATGGAGCACAGCACTCAGAATGACGCCATAGAGACCATTATCGATCTCATCAAACAGTATTAAACTAAGGGGAAAAATATGGGTTACACAGCCCTTTACAGAAAATTCCGTCCCGACACTTTTGACAGTGTTTGCGGACAGGACCATATAGTAACTACCCTGAAAAATCAGGTGAAGGCCGGACGTATCGGTCATGCCTTTCTTTTCTGCGGCACCCGTGGTATAGGTAAGACTACCGTAGCCAAAATCCTGGCCAAGACCGTGAACTGCGAGAATCCGGTGGATGGCGGGCCCTGCGGAGAATGTGCCATGTGCAAGGCTATAGCGGCCGGTACTTCCATGAACGTTATAGAAATCGATGCCGCTTCCAACAACGGCGTGGACAATATTCGTGAGGTCATTGAAGAGGTCAAGTATTCGCCTACCGAAGGCAAGTACAAGGTTTATATCATAGACGAGGTGCACATGCTTTCCATCGGAGCCTTCAATGCTCTGCTGAAGACACTGGAAGAGCCGCCGGCATATGTTATTTTCATTCTGGCGACTACCGAGCCTCAGAAAATTCCGATTACCATTTTGTCCAGATGCCAGCGCTATGATTTTAAGAGGGCTACGGCAGCGGACGTGGCAGCCAGACTTCGTACTCTGGTAGATGCGGAAGGGATAGAAGCGGAGGACAAGGCTCTCAGATATATCGGTACTGTGGCAGACGGCTCCTTCAGAGACGGCATCAGTCTTTTGGACCAGTGTATTTCTTTTTACCTGGGAGAGGCTCTTACTTACGACAAGGCCTTGGAGGTGCTGGGAACGGTAGACGTATCTGTATTCGGAGGCCTTATGAAGGCTATCCGTACCGGGGATACGGCAGGTGCATTGAAAATCATAGAAGATTGTGTAAACAAAGGGCGAGAGATTGCGCTGTTCGTATCGGATTTTACCTGGTATCTGAGAAATCTTATGGTGTCCAGGGCTACCGGCCATCCTGAGGATTGTTTGGACATACCTACAGACTTTATGCCTGACTTCGTAAATGAAGTAAATGCCAACAGTGCTGATGATTTGGCCCGCCTTATTCGTATTATGTCGAAGCTTTCCAACGACCTCAGGTACGCGGCTCAGAAGCGAGTTCTGGTAGAAGTGGCCATCATAAAAATGTGTCATCCGGAAAGCGAGGATAATACCGAAGCGGTAAAGGCGCGTATCGCCCGCATCGAGGAGCGTATAGAGTCCGGAGAAATAAATGTGAAAGCCGGTAATTATTCTGCAGCTGCTGCCGGAGAGAAGGAGGCTACAGAAGAGGTAAAGCAGGTGGAATACACCAAGGCTATTCCTGAGGAGGTACAGGAAATCGTGAAAAACTGGCCTCAGGTCATTAAAAAATGCCGGGGAATGGTACGTGAGGCCCTGCAGATGGCCAAGGTTTCCATCACAGACAATGACAAGATTTTACTGGTGGTCCAGGATAAGCTGGATGCCATGTGTCTCTGCGACGGTGATGACAACAAGAGCAAGGCAGTGGCTGAGGCTATAGCAGAGACTACTCAGAAAATTGTTGAGGTTCAGGTAAAATGCGCAGAAAGCAAGAAGGAAGCGAATGATTACCCTGACCTTCAGAAAATAGTAAAAATGCAAATAAAATTTGAAGACTAAAGGAGATTTTTAAAATGGCAAAGCATGGCGGTTATCCGGGAATGGGAATCCCCGGCAATATGAACAATCTTATGAAGCAGGCTCAGAGAATGCAGCGTCAGATGGAACAGCAGCAGGCTGAGGCTATGGAGAAGCAGAAGGCTCTGGAGGAAAAGGAATTTAAGGCAACAGCAGGCGGTTCTGCGGTTACCGTTACCATGAACGGTAAGTATGAGATGCTGGGCATTGAACTGGCAGCAGAAGCAGTGGACCCTGATGATATTGAGACCTTACAGGATCTTATTGTAGCAGCTACAAATGAAGCAATTAAGCAGATTACAAAGGAAAGTGAAGCTATCTCACAGAGCGCTTCTATGAATCTTCCGGGAGGCTTCGGTTTCTAAATGGATTATTACAGCAGTCAGATTAACAAGCTTATAGAGACTCTGTCCGGGCTCCCCGGCATAGGTACAAAATCGGCCCAGCGACTGGCTTTTCACATAATAAATATGCCCTTGGAGGATGTGCAAAGAATAGCGGACACCATGCTTAATGCCCGCAGCAATGTGCGCTACTGCAAGTGCTGCTGTACGCTTACCGATGATGAACTCTGTCCTATATGCAAGAGCCCTGAGCGAGACAAAAAAACCATAATGGTAGTGGAAAATTCCAGGGATCTGGCGGCGTATGAAAAGACCGGAAGATACAAGGGTGTTTACCACGTGCTTCATGGAGCTATCTCTCCCATGCTGGGTATCGCACCCTCCGACCTTAAGATCAAGGAACTTATTTTGAGGCTTAAGGAGGATGTAAACGAAGTTATTATAGCCACCAACTCAGGTATTGAGGGGGAGGCTACCGCGATGTATTTGGGCAAGCTCATAAAGCCCATAGGTGTCAAGACCACGCGAATAGCATCCGGTGTACCGGTAGGTGGAGATTTGGAATATATAGACGAAGTAACACTTCTTCGAGCACTTGACGGAAGAACTGAATTGTAATTATGAAAGGACCGATGATGGACGCAAATATCCTGAATGCAGGCGTAGCAGAACTTACTGCTCTTAAAGAGAAAATTACAAAGCTTGAAAGTGAAAAAGCGCATAACGAGGAATTACTGAAGCAAAGCTCTCAGCTTCAAAAAGAGGCTGAGAAGAAGAAAAAGGCCATGAATGATGAGATTGAGACCACGCTTAAGAAAAGCAAGGAATCAATCGAAGCCAATTTTGACGGCCAGATAGCAGCTTTAAACAAGGAAATCAAGAAGCTGCGCGCCGACCGTCAGAAGGAAAAGGACAGCATGGTAGCCAACAAGGTGGTAATGGAGACCGCTGATTTAAGGGAAGAGATAAAGGCCCTGAAGCATGAAATTAAGGCGGAAATCAGCGAAGAGAAGCTGCCCTTCATCACCAAGTACTGGTCATTCTATGCTCTCTTCATGCCCCGCAGCGTAGCCGAGATTATTTTTTCCATTCTTTTCTTTATACTTGCTTTTATGCTGCTGCCGGTAGGCGTTTCCACACTGCTTAAGGACGTATTATTCGATGCTACCTGGGCTCCGGCCATAATTTACATGGTGGACATCCTTATTTTCGGTGGCTCCTATCTGCTGATCAACAATATGGTTAAGGACAAAAATCGCGACGCGCTTAAGTCTATCAGCGATAAGAGAATTCGAATCCGCCTTAAGAATCGTGAGATACGTTTGGTTAAGCGTGGAATCGAGAGGGATACCGACGAGAGCACATATAATCTGGAGGCCTTCGATACCGAAATCCACAACAAGGAGGACGGTGTAAAGCGTCTGGAGACCGAGAGAAAGGCAGCTCTCATTGACTATAACAACAATACCAAGCCGGCTCTTACCGAGGAAATACAGGGCAGATATCAGCCCGGCCTGGACGAGATAAAAAAGAAAATCGACGACCTTCAATCAGAGCAGAAGAAGCTGGCGGACTACCTGAAGGATGCGACCATAGACCTTACCAAGAACTATGAGCCGTATCTGGAGAAAAAGAATATGAATGTGGCTGCGATAGATAAGCTTATCACTGCCATCAACGAAGGTAAGGCCAAGAACGTCGGTGAAGCTTTAGCTTTATCCAAGGAAGATAAGCCAAAGAGTGAGTAAAGTGAAAAGCTTAAATGAAAGAATGAAAAATGAATATGGGGAAAAGGTCTACAGAGTGGCATTGGATATGGGCTGCACATGTCCCAATCGGGACGGCAGGGTAGGCTTCGGCGGCTGCATTTTCTGTTCTGCCGGTGGCTCCGGTGAGTTCGCCGGTAGCAGGAAAGTACCCATTGGGGAACAACTGGCAGCGGGCAAGGAAGTCATCAGAAAAAAAGTGCCGGGCTGCCGTTTTTTCATAGCATATTTTCAGGCTTTTACCAATACCTACGGGCAATTAAGCAGCCTGGAGGCGGCCTATAGAGCAGCACTCGCGGACAGTGAAGTGGTGATTATCTCCATAGCGACGAGACCGGACTGTCTGGGAGAAGACGTGTTAGAGCTTCTGTCTGAAATCAACAGGATAAAGCCGGTCTGGGTAGAGCTGGGCCTGCAGACCTCCAAGGAAAGTACGGCAGAGTTCATTAGGCGTGGCTATAAAAATTCAGTATATGAAAAGGCTGTAGCTGACCTGCATGCCCGGGGCATAGAGGTTATTACCCATGTGATTCTGGGCCTGCCCGGTGAGAGCGAAAGCGATATGATCGCCACCTGCCGATATGTGGCTGACAATAAGAGTGACGGGATTAAGCTGCAGGTACTGAATATTTTGCAGGGCACGGACCTGGCCGATTATTACAGGGAAAATCCTTTTCACATAATGGATTTAATGGAATACAAGGAAATTTTGCGGGCCTGTCTTCAGGTACTGCCTGACGATATGGTGGTGCACAGAATTACAGGTGACGGACCCAGGAAGCTTTTGATAGAGCCCAAGTGGGTAGCTGATAAGAAAAAAGTATTGAACACATTGAGAGATTTGATGTAAATGATGGCTGGACTCAGAAAAAATTTAAAATGGATTATATCGGGTGCGGTAATCATTGCAGCGCTGATAGTGGGAGGCTGGTTTTTTTACAGGAACTTCTACGGTACCTTTTCAGCCATGAGTACAGTGGCGGAGGTGGTTATTACCGATCAGGAGCCCTATCTGACTTCCGGTGAAAATACTGTGATTTTCTGTACGCCAAACGGTCTCAGGGCCTATAACGCTGAAGGAAAAGTGCAGGTGGAGGCAGCATACGAGATGGAAGACCCCATAGCAGCCACCAGAGGTGACTTCATAGCTGTGGCGGCAGCGGGAGGCAAGCAGGTACAGGTGATCCCGGGTAACGGCGTGGTGTATCGCTATAATGTGACCTACCCGATAGTGAAGCTGGCAGTAGCCAAGCAGGGAGTGACCGCTGTTATGCTGGATGCCGGTAATAATGACCGGATTGAGGTCAGGGACAAGGAAGGCGAGCTCAGGGTGCAGATAGGCACAGACACCAGACAGGACGGCATCCCGGTGGATATGGCTCTTTCTCCGGATGGCAAGAAGCTGGTCAGCATGTACGTGAGTTTTGACGGGGATGATATAGTATCCAAGGTTACTTTTTACAATATGGCCGACGTAGGTAAAAATTACGTAGACAATATCGTGGGCCAGTTCAAATTCCCCAATGAGCTGGTATGGAAGGTGGAATTTCTGGGGAATGATACGGTGGCAGTCATGCTTTCCACAGGTATCAAGCTCTATGCCATGAAGGAGATACCGAAGAGCATAGCTGAAATCAAGCCTGAGGGCACCATCGTCGATGCGGATATGAATGATGGAGGCCTCGCCCTGGTAATAGAGAAGGAGGGAAAGAAAAGCCTGAATTTTTACTCTGTTTCAGGGAAGCTACAGAAGACGGTAGCTGAAATTCGTGACTATAAACACATGTATTACAGTGGCAGTGAAGTGGCGCTTTTGGGTAGCCAGAACCTGTGTATCTACAGGGAAAACGGCACCTGCAAGCTGGACACGGAACTGACACAAAGTATTGACAGTATATTTTTTGGGGAGAAAAACAGATACTTTCTGGTGTCTCCCGGGAAAATAAAGGTTGTTGAAGTAAAATAATTAAGGGCGGTGAAAAAATGAATTTAAACTGGTTATTTTTTGTGGTACTGGCTATCTTTGCCGTATGCATTATAGTGGGCTGGAGAAGGGGCTTTGTGAGAATAGTGTTTTCGCTGGCAGCTACCATCATTGCGCTGGTGCTGACACTGGTGCTTTGTCCTGTGACCATCAATATTCTGAAGAGTCAGGACGGTCTTCATGACAAGATTTATCAGGGACTGGACGAGTTTATCGACCTGGACGCGGCCTATGACAAGCTGGCGGCCTCAGATAAGAAGGACGATACTACCCTGGAAGAGAAGGTAGACACCATGATGGAACATATCGGTCTTCCTTCGGTCATCAGAAAGTCTGTGGTGAACAGCGATTGGTTTAAGAATTTCTCCGGTAAAAATGGAGAAGATATAGCTAAAAATGAGCTGAGCAAGCTGGAGGCGGTGATCTGTGAAAATATGACGGCCACTACCATTAGTGCCTTGGGCTTTATTATAACACTGGTTATCGTGATGATTGTGCTTTTCATCTTGGGAAAGACACTGGATCTTCTGACCAAGCTTCCCGTTTTACGACAGGTCAATACCTGGCTGGGAATCGCAGCCGGTGGGGCAGAGGGCCTGCTGATCGTCTGGGTATTTTTCACGGTAGTTACCATGTTTGCGGCCACTCCTTTCGGCCAGCAGATGCTGGGAATGATTACCGAAAACAGCTTTTTACAATTTCTTTATGATAAAAACGTAATAGCTTTAAAGTTTTTTTCTTGATTTATCCTGAAAATCGTTGTATACTGTTGTGGACTTGTAAGCGCTTTCATAATTTTGTGCAGAGCGCGTTATGTAAAGGAGAAAAAATATGAACGAGATTATCACTCAGTTTTCCAAACTCGGCATTATCCCTGTAGTAGTACTTAACGATGCTAAGGACGCAGCACCTCTGGCAAAGGCTCTTTGCGAGGGTGGTCTTCCTGTAGCAGAGGTTACATTCAGAACAGCAGCTGCAGAGGAGTCTATTCGCATTATGGCAGAGCAGTTCCCTGAGATGCTGGTAGGTGCAGGTACTGTACTTACTACAGAGCAGGTGGACAGAGCAGTAGCTGCAGGTGCGAAGTTTATCGTATCCCCAGGCCTCAATCCTAAGATTGTCAAATACTGTCAGGAGAAGGGCGTGCCGATTACACCCGGTACCAGCTGTCCTACAGATATTGAGACTGCACTTGAACTTGGTCTGGAGACAGTTAAGTTCTTCCCGGCTGAGCAGTCCGGCGGTATCGCTAAGATCAAGGCTATGGCAGCTCCATATACCAACGTAACATTCATGCCTACAGGCGGTATTTCTGCTAAGAATCTTAAGGATTACCTTGACTTCCCTAAGATCGTTGCATGCGGCGGTTCATGGATGGTTAAGGGCGACCTCATCGAGGCAGGTAACTTCGAAGAGATTAAGCGCCTCACAAGAGAAGCTGTTAATACTATGCTTGGCTTCGAGTTCAAGCATCTGGGCATCAACTGCGAGAACGAGGAGCAGGCTATGAAGACTGCTAATATGTTCGGTAAGTTCTTCGGCTTCGAGGTTAAGCCCGGCAATTCCTCTATCTTCGCTTCTTCCGCTATCGAAGTAAATAAGTCCATGGGACCTGGTCGTCTGGGCCATATCGCTATCGGTACCAATTACATCGAGAGAGCAATTTACCACATGGAGCTTCAGGGCTTCGAATTCGATAAGGAGTCAGCTCTTTACAAGAACGGTAAGATGGTAAGAATCTACCTGAAGGACGACTTCGGCGGCTTCGCAGTACATCTTGTACAGAAATAGGACGAAATAAAACAAGGTAAATAATATAGGACGGCATGCGAATTTATTCGCTGATGCCGTCCTATTTATTTACCGCCTAAAACGCCACGAGATGAAGCGATTTTGCGCAAGCAAAAGAGCGGGAATCGAGTGGTGTTTTAGAGCAGGGCGAGAGCAGCGAAGCTGCGGAGCACTGCGTGTTTTATTTCGTCCGTGGGGGGCCAGGCCTAAAACGCCACGAGATGAAGCGATTTTGCGTAAGCAAAAGGGCGGGAATCGAGTGGAGTTTTAGAGCAGGGCGAGAGCAGCGAAGCTGCGGAGCCATGCGTGTTTTATTTCGTCCGTGGGGGGCCAAAGCATATTATGGACGTGTAAATCCGCCAGCTGACATTTTATTATTCATTGAGCCCATGTCACTAATTGTAATGTCGGAAGCATCAATTTTGTCGGAGGCATTTTGCAAGGAACTGATGCAGGACAGGGAGCCGTCAAGTTGAGCACGAATGCTTTCTGCACGCAGATTGCAGAATTCCAGCAAGGTCTCATAGGCTTTATCAAATTCGGTAACACTGTAAAAAGCAGAGGGGTCATTTTCTACATACGGACGAATCATTTCATATACACGCTGTAATTCGGCAGCAAATGCTCCGGATTCGAAATAATTCGTAATCAGTTCATCAAAAACCTCATGATAAGCAGCCAGATAATCTTTGTTGGAATAAATAACGTTCCAAATGGGGCGTGAACTTGTCGTTGCGCCGGAAAGAGGGGAGTCAATGCCTGTGTTAATCAAATCGGTAGCATTGCTACTGCCGGTGTTTCCACCTGAAAATCCGCCAAAAGCAAGATTATAATCCCAGGGAATCATTGTAAGCTGCCCATCATTTTCTGAAAGATAGTAGTTGTGAAGCATATTACCGGTATAACTGTCGTAATTAAGGGTAAAATTATGAGCTACAAAATAACTGATTAGTTGTTTAGCATCAATCGCGGAGGTTTGGCCTTCTGAGAGTTCTTTAAGGGCTTTGATCAGGCGTTCTTTGTCCGAATCCGTTATTTTGTTTACGGCATTATCAAAGATGGCGGAATAACTGTCGAAATTGTCGTCGGTGTAGGCCAGGTCAGTTCCGGAAGAACCACCGGACATGCCGCCAAACCCGCCAAACCCACCGAAGCCGCCAAACCCGCCGCTTTCCGGCATGTTACCATTACCCGGAAAGTTACCATTACCCGGAAAGTTGCCATTGTCCGGGAAGTTACCATTACCCGGAAAGTTACCATTGGTAGGGAAATTGCCACCACCGGGGAAGTTGTTTTCGCCGTTATTAACATCATTTCTATTGCCGACATTGTTCAGTCTGTCAGTCTCCGGCTTGTAGAGAATGCTGTCATCGTCATAACGGTCCAAAAAGCTGTCATCGACTTCCTCTATAGCAAGATATAGTCCAAATTCTTTTCCATTTACACAGAGCTGAACAAAACTGGTGAGAGGAGTCTCTACGCCTACTTCCCTGAAAATTTCATAACTAAGATAATCCTTCATATAAGTGGCATCGGCGTAGATATTATTGAGGTTCAGTTTGTCCAGGCCGTAGTAGGTCTGTCCGTCATTGAATTTTCCGAAATTCAGTTTGAAACTGTATCTGTCACTGTTGGGGTCGCCTGCAACTGAGGAGAGACTGGTATTGCCTTTTGTGGAAAAGGATACCTCGCTGAAAGTTTCACCGTCAATGACGACGGTGGTGTGGTATTTGGTTTTTTCGGTGGGGTGAGCCAAAAGGTCTGTCCAATCCTCATCGGTAATGGAAATATTGATTACATGAACGTAGCTTTGATCAAAAAGCTTGGATGAATAATCGGAGCTGCTTTCTTTTTCTCCGTATTGATAATTGAGATTTACAGCAGGGATGGAGGGATCAAGCTCCGACAAGTCCTCGGTAACGCTGTTGCCTGGGAAGTTGACGCCCGGACGATTACCCTGGAAATTGGGGAATTGCGGGTTCTGGCCAATGTTTTGGTTCGGAGTAGGTGTTCCGGTGACTTCAGGTGTACCGGTGGCTTCAGGGGTGTCGGTTTTTGCCTGTCCGCACCCTGTCAGCGCGGTGAGAGTAAGACATAATGTTGAGATTAGGGCTACTATGCGTTTCATAAGCGTTTGGTTGGAAAAATTTTCTCTTCCTTTCATGTGTTTTTTTATATCGTAATTGTCATAAGTGAAGTGAAATTGTTCAGTGTGTGTGGTTTATGTGAGCCATTTGTGATAAAAATGTGATGGGGCGGAGACATCTGTCTGTTTCGTAAGGGGATGTTATATATATTACAAAAAAATAAAATCAAAGTAATTTTTCCCTGTCACCTCTTGCAGTGTATTATTATTTTGATATAATACAGTTAGTCTCTGGGGTGAAAAACGGTTAACAGCCGCCGGTAACTCCCTGCTATTTTGATCCTACAATCTTTAAACGGGATTCCTATATTGCTCGGATGGATGTCAGGCCGCAAGATGATTCGCTCAGCACGTAAGTGTTGACCGCAGCGGAAGACAGCAAGTTCAGCTGCGGTCACCCACCTAGCATCGTGCTAGGAGTCAAAATGCGGGAGCGGCATCGCCGGGGACTTTTTTATGCCTTGACAAAATTTCATTCCATGCTATAATCACTTTCATATTTGAATCAAAGGCTATGAAGAGAAAGAGTAGTTTTTTATGAATCCTACAGAAAGCTGCCGGCTGATGAGAGGCGCAGGAGGACGGAAAATGAATACATCTCGGAGCTGCGCACCGAAGTTGATAGGACCACACCTTGTTTAAGGGGGGATTAGGGTTCTGACAGTGGTAGGCTGCGACGGAGAGTCACCGTTATATGACTAGGGTATAATGTTTAAGTACCTGCTAAGGCATTCGGTGTGAGCCGACTGCGAATTAAGGTGGTATCACGATGCACGTCTCGCCTCGTCCTTAAGTTATAAGGGCGAGGCTTATATTTTTTTAGGAGGTCATATTATGACATGTTATGACGAACTGGTGGAGCGCGGACTTATCGCTCAGACCACAAATGAAGAAGAAATCAAGAAAATGATTAACGAAGGTAAGGCTACCTTCTACATCGGCTTTGACTGTACCGCAGACTCTCTGACTGCAGGCCACTTTATGGCCCTGACTCTCATGAAGAGACTGCAGATGGCGGGCAACAAGCCTATCGCCCTTATCGGCGGCGGCACTACCATGATCGGCGACCCTTCAGGCCGTAGCGACATGAGAAAGATGCTTACAAAAGAAGATATTGACCACAACGCTGAGTGCTTCAAGCGCCAGATGGAGAGATTCATCGAGTTCGGCGAAGGCAAGGCTATGATGGTAAACAACGCGGACTGGCTCTTAAAGCTCAACTACGTAGACCTGCTCCGTGAGGTAGGTGCCTGCTTCTCAGTAAATAACATGCTGCGTGCAGAGTGCTACAAGCAGCGTATGGAGCACGGTCTTTCCTTCTTGGAATTCAACTACATGATCATGCAGAGCTACGACTTCTATATGCTTTTCCAGAAGTACGGCTGTAACATGGAGTTCGGTGGCGACGACCAGTGGTCCAATATGCTGGGCGGTACCGAACTTATCAGAAGAAAGCTGGGTAAGGACGCACACGCTATGACCATCACCCTTCTTACCGACTCCAACGGTAAAAAGATGGGTAAGACTGCAGGTAACGCTGTATGGCTGGATGCCAATAAGACTTCTCCTTTCGA
>JAZUHR010000240.1:0-4538 GCA_045641825.1 Lachnospiraceae bacterium | reverse complement strand
TAGATATATAGCCTTTTTTTTCTAAGGATTTAATAGCATTGCTGAGGGATAAAAATTATAATTGTTACAACCATGAAAAAGTGGGTGATTTTATAATTTTTAGCACTTTTATTTCGCGAGGAAGAAAATTGGCAAAGTATTTTAAAGCGGTGAATATAGTAAAAGTCCTGGGCTTTATGATTCTTCTTTTATTGGTCAGCAACATGATCGTTTCACTGGTGACTAAGAAAGCACATTTTGGTGAAGCTTCAGGAAAAATATATGAATTAGATAAATGGACATTTACTGATGCTAAGGGGAATAGCAGTATTATCGAAGTGCCCTATGCAGGTAGTGTTCCGGCAGGTGAAAAGTATAGAATTACCTGTAAGGTCCCCGATATTAAAATGGGAGAGGATAGATATATTTTCATTAATTCCGTGCAAAGTGATGTGGAAGTATGGGTAGGAGATGAAAAGAGACTTTCCTATCTGGGAAAAGACCTCCGAATTCCTCTTTTGAATGCTCCCACCAGATATCTTTTTGTACCTGTTTCTGAAGATGATATAGGTAAAGATATTACGATAGAATACAGAAGTATTACCAGATACAATGGCAAAGTTTTTGGCGTAGCCATTGCATCTCAGGCTTCGGTATGGATGAGAGAATTGTCCAGGCATGGCATATCATTCATGCTTTGTATTTTTGGCATAGTTATATCTATCTGTACTTTCGGAACATCCTTCCTGGCATTTTCACATGTCGGCGGAAAGAGCTTGCGATACATAAGTGCAGGCGGACTGGCCATTTGCTTGTGGCTCCTTTGTGAGCACAGACTGAATCAGCTGATTTTTGCAGAGCCATTGATTACCGGCGTAATGACCTATGTTTTTGCGATTATAATGCCGATTCCCATGATCCTCTACTTCAACATTATTGAAGGAAAGAGACACGAGAAGCTTCTGGCTACTGAAGCGGCGCTGATTCTGATTGAATTTGTCGTAATGACAATTCTCCAGTTTTTTACGAGATTTTCCTATTCCGTGACGTTGCCGGTCCATTATGTCATAGTGGGAATACTGATAGTGACAGCGTTTTGCATTGTACTGGGAGATTGCAAAAAGCCTGACAGGCATATCAAAACTTATTTTTTCTCGGCAATCGGAATGACAGTATTTGCAATAGCATCACTTGTGGAGATTCTTTTCCTGATATTTAAGGATTTCTATGTAGTGGGCATGTTCATCGTTCCGGGGGTTTTGCTGCTGGTATTTTTGACCTCTATGCAGATTACCAAGGATACGTTGGAAGAAAGTGAAAAGAAGAGAAAGGCTCTGGAGCAATCCACCATCAATACAATTAGAATTATTGCAGGGGCTATTGATGCCAGAGACGAATATACAGGCGGACATTCCTCACGTGTGGCATATTATGCATCCACGCTCATAAAGGAAATGGGCTACAGTGAGCAGGATGTAAGCGATATGTACTACGTGGGTCTTCTCCACGATATCGGAAAAATCGGTATACCTGACAGTATTCTGAATAAGGCGGGCAAGCTCTCCAATGATGAGTATCACCTGATGAAGTTCCATTCTGTTATAGGAGCAGAACTGCTGTCCAAGTTAGATGCTGATGAGAGGCTCATACAGGGCATCAGAAGCCATCATGAGAGATACGACGGTAAAGGATACCCTGACGGCCTTAAGGGCGAGGAAATCCCTAAAATTGCCCGTGCTCTCTGTCTGGCGGACAGCTATGACGCCATGACTTCGAATCGTGTTTACAGAAACAGACTGACACCTGAACAGGTAGAAGCGGAAATTATGAAAAATGCCGGAACACAGTTCGATCCGGAGCTGGCCAAGGTCTTCTGTAATCTGATTTCTACAGGTGTAATCAGTCCGAGTACATATAATGGCTTTGAAGTCAGTGAAAACGGCAAACTCAGTAAATCCGCGGTAATACAGCGTATGATTATTCAGCCTACACAGTTCGCAGGCAGTAAAGAAGTAAGCAGACCGGAATTCATGCGTATGCTTATGTATATTTTGAAAATTGCCGAGAAAAACAAGACTGACACCTGCGTTTTTCTTTTTACACTTAAAGGCCATAAGGGCAGCGCTCTTACGCAAGAGGAGACCGATAGAGGTATGGGAATACTTGCCAATGCCATAGCTCGGGTATTTAAATCTACAGACGTAGTAACACAGTATTCCGAAAATCAGCGGGTAGTAGCCGCAATCGGTTCAGATAATCATGATTACAGGAATTTGGGTAACGAGACTTTGAAAGAGTTTAATATGATGGATTCAGCCAGAAAGTATGATGTGGATTTTCGTATTGTTGACTGGAACAGTGAGGCAATATAAAGGTTAATATTTGAGAGGGTAAAATGGCTAGTGCAAATACACGACTGGACGGTGCAAGAATATTTTTCCGCGATCCAAACACAGGGGAAACCATCGGGAACGAGGTTATTAAATCCCATAATACAATAAATAAAACCTTTACTGTTGTGGGAAAAAATCTTCCGGCAATGCTGCCGCCCAGGGTTAATGCTCTTATTGTTACGGATTCATCTATGGATTTCAATCTTTGTGCCATAAAAAACATTTCTGACGACAATGAAAGAATAATTGAATTCGGCATAATCAAAACCGATGAAAAGCAAAATGAGAGGGGAGCACCAAGATTCAAAATTGCTGCTCCTGCCGTAGTGAGAGAGCTTAAAGATTTTATGGGCTTAAAGAAAACCAACAATGTTTTTCTGGTAAATCTTAAGGATATGAGCGCCAGTGGAGTGATGTTCTCGGCACCTATTAATCAATTTGACATTAACGATGAGGTGCTTCTGGATATTAATAAATTGAGGGCGAATACCTATATGAATGCCAAGGTGGTCAGAAAGCAGAATAAGCAGGGCTTTACTGAGGAAGTGGCCTGCAAAATCATTAATATGATCAGTAAGTAAAAAAAGACCAATGTCTATGGAAATACAGAGACATTGGTTTTTTTATAAGGTTTTATGTGAACATAAATGCTCTGATAAATGATTACAGTAAATCGGCGATCTCGTAAATAAGGCGTTCTGTCTTTTCCCAGCCGAGACAAGGATCTGTAATGGACTTACCGTAAATTCCTTCGCCGACCTTCTGGCAGCCGTCCTCTATATAGGATTCAATCATGAAGCCCTTGATAAGCTTATTGAGATCCTCGGAATGACGTTTGGAGTGCAGAACCTCCTTGGCGATACGAATCTGCTCCAGATATTTTTTACCGGAATTGGAATGATTGGTATCGATAACAACAGCAGGATTCATAAGGCCGCTCTTCTGGTAAAGCTCGCAGGTGAGAGCCAGATCCTCGTAGTGGTAATTGGGAATGGTCTGACCGTGCTTATTGACGAGCCCACGGAGAATAGCGTGAGCATAAGGATTACCGGTAGTCTCTACCTCCCAGCCTCCGTAAGCGAAGGTGTGGCTGCCCTGAGCTGCAGTGATAGCGTTAATCATAACGGAAAGGTCACCGGAGGTAGGATTCTTCATGCCTACAGGCAGGTCAAAGCCTGATGCGGTCAGACGATGCTGCTGATTTTCTACGGAACGGGCACCTACAGCCACGTAGGAGAGTACATCAGCCAGGTATCTGTGATTTTCAGGATAAAGCATCTCATCGGCTGCGGAGAAGCCTGTCTGCTCCAGTGAATTTACATGGAGTGAACGAATGGCGATGAGACCTTTCTTGAAATCCGGTGTGTCCTTGGGGTCTGCCTGGTGCAGCATTCCCTTGTAGCCGGCACCTGTGGTACGAGGCTTATTTGTGTAGATACGAGGAACGATAACAATTTTGTCGGATACTTTTTCCTGTACCTTACGCAGGCGAGAATTGTAGTCGAGAACTGCATCCGGGCGATCAGCGGAACAGGGACCGATTACCAGGAGGAATTTATCGCTTTCACCGGTGAAAACCTTGCGGATTTCTTCGTCATTCTTTGCTTTCTGAGCTTCTGCAGCGCCTGAAAGAGGAAACATTTTGATTATATCCTCAGGTGTTGGAAGCTCAAATTTTAACTCCATACTCATAATTTATAACTCCTTAAAACTATTTTTTATCCTTGTCGAAAAGCGCTCTGCGCTTGGTGGATAATTTCATCATTTCTTTTATTTTCTCAGTTTCGTCTTCTTCTATATAGACTCTCAGCTTGGAAAATTCCCTTAGGAAAAGATCCATTTGGCTTAATAATGTGTCCTTATTCAGTCTGAAAAGCTCAGGCCACATATTTTCATTGATCTTGGCAATTCTGGTGAGATCGCGGAAGGAATCTCCGGTATAGTCTACCAGATGCTCGGAATTTTTGCAGGTCATAAGAGAAACCGCAATACAGTGGGTGAGCTGGGATAGGAATCCTATCATTTCGTCATGCTCTTCGGGAGTGATGACGCTGATTTTCCCGAAGCTTAAAAGCTCTGCCAGCTCCTTTGCGGTATCAATGGCTTCCCGGGTGTTTTTATCCGTAGGGGTAATAATCATATTTGCCCCTTTAAAAACGTCGGCAC
>JAZUHR010000239.1:0-7396 GCA_045641825.1 Lachnospiraceae bacterium | reverse complement strand
TACAACAGCGCGAATATCTTCAGAAATTTCAACTGCATCTTTTGTAATTATACCAAAAAGCGGTGCTGAACTAATTGCCAGATCCATGTTGATACTATTATCTTCCGAATCAACAAGAAGTGACAGCTCATCCCCATATGGTACGGGGTTTACATCATATAAAGGCGATAGCCTCCACCCACCCTTCGTGAGAATAAACGCATGATTTCTGAGATGGTCATCCGTATTCGTAATGGCCATATTGAATACAATTCTTTTCCATAGTTCCAAAAGATCCTGTTTTGGCTTTGCTCCATACGATTTTATGAATCCTGCCATATCCAGATAACTGGTTCCATCTTCGGCAGAGGCACCATCTGTTTTACCAAGCAAGGTCATGGCGGAAGCGAAATGTATTCTTTTTTCACCATCTCTATCAAAACGCTTTACCAAAAATGTACTACCCAGCTTAGAGAACTTTTCCAATCTGGACTCCGGAACATTCAGTCCACACATTCCTGCAAGATCGTGAGCCACCTTTTCCCAGGCGCCTGTGTCACTTTCATCGTTTTTTGATGGAAATTTGGCTATCCAAAGTTGCCCGGTTGTATCTACGACAGTGGCTTTCGGTCTTGCCCCTCCCAGGGAAGAACCCGGTTTAATAAGTTGCTTTAGCCATTTATCCGTAAGGCCATTTTCATCCTTTTCAAAATTTCTGGATGCTTCCTCCAAACTCCTCAGCGCTGTCCATGGTGGAGCAGCTGTTTCCCTATCTGCAGACACAAACTCTCCGTCAATATCTAATTTAAACCTAATCCCTCCCATTCTGGTTGCATCATAAACCCCAAGAAGATAATCACTATCATATAATTTTTGTGGTTTTCTGCCTTCCTTTTCAGCCAAAAGGCGCTCCCTTTTATTCATGAGTACACGCCCCCATCTGTCTGGGGATGCATCTGCAAAAAGGCCAAAAATGTTTTTCCCATTCGGAAACTGTCGTCCTAAAAAGGGCTGAATTTCGGGGTCGAGTGAAATTGACATTTTATTCTTTGTTAACCATGCCTTGTCATATTCAAAAGAATAAGCTTCACCGTGCTTAATAAGACTTACATATAATTTTCCCAGCAAAACCGGCTCATCACACGAAAAATCATCATACACATATATGATTCTCTCTTCACTCGCCATTATTCTTTCCTCCTTGATGCACGCTTTTTGGTAAGCAGTCCAAGATCCTGCATCATTCTACCTCGTTCATCATCCTTCGCTACCAGAAGCAAATCCTTATCCATATTCCCCAACGCATGTAAAACTGCCGCGTAAATCCCTATGGCCACCGCAGGATTCCCTGACTCTACCTTCCACAAGGAAGCCCTGCTAATGCCCGCACGCTCCGCTACCAATGTCGCTGACAAATCTCGTCTTAGTCTGGCCAGTTTAATCTGCTCCCCCAAAGTTTTTAATATATCCTCTGTATTTGGCATTATGTTATAAGCTGCTTTTTTCATACTAAGCCCCCGTCTTTTTATGTTTACTATTATAAACACCAACTGTATTTATGTCAATAATAGAAAGCAAAAAGAGGCTGTATGTGCAGCCCCTTTTGTAATTATCAGCTAAAGTTGTCAATTAGAACCGTCCCCGGTGACACTATTTTGAGAACAATTCCTCGAAAATGATTCCGGCGATTTTCTTAGTGTCCTTATTTTCGCTTAAGCGCTTGGCAATTTTTTCAATATGTCCCAGAAGACCTTGCGACAACTTGTTTTCGACAATTTTTTTCACCCAGTCGACGTCGTCCAGCGATTTATTTCCCAGATATATCTGCTCAAATGCGTAAATACTTACTTCGCCTATTGCGGCCGCAAAAGCGCCTGCAACTATCGCATTCAGTACGCTCGCTCCCACATTGAGGCCCGGTATGGCCTTTATTCCACTAATGGCTGCCTTGGCCACGGCACTAACGGTTCCAACCTCTACAATAGAATTCACAAACTGCTTGGATTTCTCATCTTTTCCAACACCGTAAACGGCGGCGATTGCGTTGATTTCACCTATTTCAAGAGGTGTCAGTATTGCAGCATCTGCGAAAGGGATGGGCACCGCTCCGATTACTACCGCGCCGGTCGTCGTTACACCTACTGCTGACTGTGCCAGCCCGCGTTTTCTTCCCAGGATAAAGGCATGCACATCCTTTTCCGCAGCCTTTTTACCTTCAGGCATTGCATCATTCGTTGCCTCTATGAGCTCCGAAATTCCGTAGGGCTCGCGCACTACATCATCTTCGATTACATAGGGATAGGCAACGACAGGCACAACCTTCACCAGATTTTTGGAGCTTTTCAGCTTCGCAAAGGCATTATTGACCATGTCAATATTTTTTACGCGGTCGGGCGCAGAATATGATTTGGTAATAACGGTGATAACAGGCACATTTTTCCACATTTTGACTGCGTCACTGAGGTCTCGAATCGTCTGCTGAAACAATTTTCCCGCGGTACCGTCCACGCAAAACCAAATAACGTTAATCTGTGTATCTTCTTTTCCTTCCTTCGAGCTATCGCGAGACCATTTTTTCACAGCATTTACAGCCTGTATCCTCTTGATGAAGGAGGGTTCAAAACCAATAGAATCAATGACTCTGAACGGTATTTCATCGCTCTCGTAGATTTCGAGTCTGGATGTAGTGCCCGTGCTACCGCCCCAGCTGGTTTTGGCCCTTTCTTCTCCCAAAACCGCATTTATCAAAGTTGATTTTCCAACGCCTGAATTACCGATAACCAGTACATTTCCTCGTTCCATAATAGCTCCTTTCTCTGTTCAAAAAATGCTTCTATACTTCCGACGGATATCATTGTCTGAGGTCATCCTCGGTGCCACTAGTAAAAAATCTTGTCGCTCACCCTCACGAAATGATAGTAGGTCCTATCCATGGCATCGTAGATGACCGGTGCATCGAATGAATAGTTCATGTAGGCTTCATCACTAATCATACCGCAGGTAACGTTGCCCTGATTATCATATGCAATCATATTGTCGATAAGTCCACTGGGTTCATCGTAAGGGCGATTGCCGTAGAAAAATTCGCCTTCGTAGGCAAAGCAGTCCATCCAGTACTCGACGGCAGGGCCGTGTATTCCTGATGATTTCGCGCAGAACATGGCATACATCATAGTGCTGCGATTGTCACTGCTGTCGTAGTAATCGGTGTAGTCTATTACGCCGTCACCGTCCTCATCCACTTCTCTATAGGACAGCCTGTACTCAACATTGAAGTACTCGTATTTACCGGGCGTCTTGTCGCCGCTGCCGTTGGTGGGCTCCTCCGAACCGGTATTGTCAGAGCCGGTATTACCGGAACTTGTATTACCTGAACTGCCCGAGGGGGCGTCTTCCTTCGTGTTTTCCTCTCTCTTGCCATCATCCGGGGCAGTATTATTGTCGCTTCCGCACGCAGTGAACGCCATTACTGCTACTAGCACAAAAGTCAGGAATAAACCCGTGATATTTTTCTTCATAAAAAACTCCTCTCCGCCATGAAAAAGTTGTCAATTGGAACCGTCCCCGGTGACACTCGGTGACACTACATATACTCCATTATCCATCCTATCGAAAAAATATTCAATATCAAATCGGAAGTTTGTGAGGTTTTAAATCGGAAGTTTGTGAAAAACCCATTATCACTCTTCCCCAGCCGTAATGTGGAACTCATTTTTGTGGAAGGTGAGCATCCCGTCGTCCCGCATTTTTCCCAGTTCCTTCGACAGCGCGGTCCTTTCCACTCCCAGATAATCTGCGAGCTGCTGGCGGTCCAGAGGGATTTTGATGTCATTGCTTCCCTGCACAGAGACCTGCTCAGAAAAGTAGGACACGAGCCGCCCTCTGATAGTCTTGGGTGCAGTGTGGAAAATTCTCATGGAGAGGCTCAGATTTTTCCGGGAACTTGCACGAAGAAGATTCTGAACCAGCTTGGCGCCGTGGCCGCAGGAGTTGTCTGCGGAGAATAGGGCCGGGACGCTGATAAAAAGAATCTCTGTGGCTTCGCAGGCCTTTACAGCCACCAGAATAGGCTGATTGGGTATGCAGGCGTAGCTTTCCGCGAAGATGTCGCCCCGCAGAACCTTCCCCAGAATACTGTTATTGCCCACCACATCCACATTTTCCACCTGGACGGAGCCGGTCAGCACCAGGCAAACATCCGTCACTATCTGTCCCACATGGTAGATGTACTGGTCTTTCCCGTACTTCTTCACCTTGTGTTTGAGACAGGTCAGCATGTGCTCGATTTCTTTTTCACTGCCCCCCGCAAAGAGAGCGGTTCTTGACAAAAATGCGTAATCCATATTTTCACCCATTTTGTGGTTATAACCACATACTTTTTCTTCAAATCATAGTATTTTGTAAGAAACTAGTCAAGGAGGTTTCAGAATGGTAAGACAGATTATTCACATTGACGAGGAAAAATGCAACGGCTGTGGCCTCTGCGCTGCCGCCTGCCATGAAGGCGCCATCGCTATTATAGACGGCAAGGCCAGACTGATCCGTGACGATTATTGTGACGGCTTCGGCGACTGCCTGCCCGGCTGCCCCAGCAGTGCCATAACATTTGAGCAGAGAGAGGCTGCGGCTTACGACGAAGCAGCAGTAAAAGAGAACAAGAGGAAAAAGCAGAGCGAGGCTACCGGGCAGTTACCGGAAGGTGCACCATCCATGCTCTCCAATTGGCCGGTTCAGATAAAGCTCGCCCCTACCAGCGCGCCTTATTTCAATGGTGCCAGGCTTCTGATAGCCGCTGACTGTACCGCGTACGCTTATGCCGCTTTTCATAGGGATTTCATCCGGGGGAAAATCGCCCTGATCGGCTGCCCCAAGCTGGATAGCATCGATTACAGCGTGAAGCTCACAGAGATAATCAGAAATAACGATATAGAGAGTGTCACCCTAATCCGCATGGAGGTGCCATGCTGCGGCGGTCTGGAAATGGCTGCGAAAAAGGCTCTGGCGGCCAGCGGGAAAGCACTTCCCTGGCAGGTAGTCACCATATCCATCGATGGGAAAATTCTGGAGTAAAAGGCTTTTTCCATTTTTCCTTCGACAAGGGCGAGGAAAAATTTAAGATGCAGCTGGTAGTTTCCTACTAATTCAAGGGGCAGAATCGCCTTCATTTTCTATTAACAAATAATTCTGCTTTTCTTAATTGAAAAAGAGACCGATTTGTATTAGAAATTTCAGTGGACCATTCTGTCCTTTGAAAGGAAAAACATATGAAGAACAAAGGTATTTTCAAGCAACTCCTGATTCCCATGGTAGCTATCGTTGTAGCTCTTTGCGTAGTTCTTACCGGTGCCATTGTAGCTACAGTTTCCAAATCCTATGAGAAAGAAATCATCAACCGCAATCTGGACAAGACCAAGCTGGTAGCCGGTGAGATATCCGCCTTCATGGATGGAGCCTTCAGCCTGACTGAAGAAATCTCCAAGAGCCCTAATATTCTCACTATGAAGACTGAGGATCAGAACCCGATTCTGGCCGACTGTGTCAGCAGAAATACGTATCTGGAGCTTCTTTACATTCAGGGTACGGACGGCATGCAGACAGGCCGTTCCAGCGGTACTCTGGCGGACAGATCTACCCGATGGTGGTTCATCCAGACTATGGAGCAGAAAAAATCCTTTGTTTCCAAGTCATATTATTCAGTAAATACCGGCATGCCCTGCGCCTCCATCTTTTTCCCTATGTATAGACAAGAAGAAATGATCGGCGTATTCGCGGTAGATATCAAGCTGGATTACCTGCAGAGCCTTATAGAGCAGTTTTCCGATGAAAAAAACGGCGAATACTCCTTTGTTATCGATGGCGAGGGCGTCGTGGTGGCCCATCCCGACAGCGCGCAGATTGAAGAGCTCTACAATTACGTGAAGCTCACCAAGACCGTATCCTTGAAGGACGAGGCCGGCAATCCCAAGACTGACGAGAAGGGAAATATTCTCACAGAGGAGCAGCCGATCGCACTGTCTGCATCATACAAGAAGGTTATCGATGATGTAATGGCAGGCAATTCCAATCATGCCAAAATCACCAACAATGGTGTTAGCTACTATGCCAGCTATGCGCCCATTTCCCTGAAGGGCGCTTCCGATTCCTGGTCGGTCATCACTGTCCAGAAAGTATCCAAAGCTATGAGCATGGTATATTTTATCCTGATTATAGCCCTGGTGGCGTCCGTGGCTGCAGTAGCTATCGCAGTCTTTATCATCACCAAACTCGCCAAGCACCTTACCGCTCCCATCGTCTCCCTTACCTCACTGGTTACAGCAGCTGCCGACGGTGATTTTTCACAGCAGGCCGATGAAAATAACAGCAGTGAGCTGGGCGCCCTGGCAGTAGGTTTCAACAAGATGAGCAAAAAAATCGCTTCCACTCTGGGGGATATGAACTCCATCGGTCTGGAAGTAGTACAGAGCGCAGACAAGCTGTCAGAGGTGCAGCTGTCAGCGAATAGCGTAAATGAAGCAGTCAACAGAATCAAGGACGGCAGCGATAAGCAGACCGGGCAGGTAAACGACGTACTGGGCAAGGCTTCTCAGCTGGATAATAAGTTCGCAGAACTGGGCGTGCAGAGCGAAGACCTTCTGAATATCGTCAAGGGTACCGTAGCCTCCGAAAAGCAGGGCGAAGACAGCATTAAAGAGCTTGAAAAAGCAAATCAGATGGCTACCGACAGCATGTCCGAGACCTTTAAAAAGATTGTGGCTCTCGAGGAGCAGTCACAGCGTATTTCCGGCATTGTAGATACCATCGATGATATTGCATCCCAGACCAGCCTCCTGGCGCTCAACGCAAGCATTGAGGCCGCACGCGCAGGCGAGCAGGGCCGAGGCTTCGCGGTAGTAGCGGAGTCCATCGGAAAGCTTGCTAACGATTCCAGCGCTGCTACATCCACTATCTCCCAGATTATCGTAGAACTTTGCGGAGATATCGAGAGTACCGTGGCCAACATCCAGGCTGTCAACCAGGTCATGGAAAGCCAAAATGCTGTTGTAAGCAAGGTCGAGGACAGCTTCACAGACTTTAAGAGCCTGGCCGGCCGTACTCAGATCGCCATGGGCGAGATAGAGAAGCTGGTAGAGCAGATGAGCGGTATCAGCAAGGATATCGTAGCTTCCGTAGGAAAGATTCGAGAGATTTCCGATGAAACAGACGGAATAACAGACGAAGTAGCCGCAAAGCTGGCTGAGCAGCTGGCTGATATAGAACTGGTGGCAGAGCGAATTAATAAGCTCTCCGAAGTAACCGGAAAGTAGCGTAAATTAGATACTAAATAAAATTGGCGCCTCCCATTGAACGTGGGAGGCGCTGTGTTTTGCACCTTTACGAAGCGTCCGGAAAAGGCTTTTCTTATTCCACTACTCCGATA
>JAZUHR010000238.1:0-3095 GCA_045641825.1 Lachnospiraceae bacterium | reverse complement strand
GGATAAGGAAACAGTGGTTATCAGTGAGCACGGAGTGAACAAGGAACGCTTCGTTCAGGAGGTTATGCAGAAATTCCTGGTGGAGCAGAGATATTCCTATGGATATCTTCTTAAGGCCGCAGCCAAGGCTTTCCAGCTGGATGAAGCGCTGGTGGTTTTTCCTGATGGAAAAATTTTCAATAAGTATGAGGTTGTGGTGGATACTATGCCGAGAGACTTCTCCTTCCTATATGAGGAAGGGATTCTCAATTCCTTCAATGAACAGCAGATGCTTATATTAAACAACACCAACAATGCTGAAGGAAAATCAAGAGCTCTTCTTAAATACATGCAGGATCATTGTATCCTGGCTATGATGATTTTTAAGGCTTCGTATAATGGTATAGATGCTTTCTTCTTCTTTTCGAAGAAGACTTGTCTGGCCAGATCATGGGAAGCTAAAGATATTCTTTTACTGGAACTTTTGGGCAAGGCTTTGGAATTGGGCATTGGAGATCGTTAGTGGAAGTTAAAGAGTTTAAAACAAAAAATCTTGTGATTGGAGCGGTTATCGGAAGCGTGCTTATGCTCTTTCTCTGGATTGCTTCAGGTTTTTTGCAGAATACTTTTGACGGAGGAAAGAGCGTAATTGATAAGGGGGTTACCATTACTGTTAATGATGACACCTTTTCCGACGTTGCTCTCAGCGAATTTGGTTTTTCCCTGAAAAAGGGAGATCGGGTGGCTCTGGACATACCCTACGACAAGAGTCTGGATGGTGGCAAGACCATAATGATTCTTCTCTACCTGTGCGGAGTAGAGGCCAATGTGGGAAATCATCTGGTTTACTCATATGGTATGAATTATATCAGTGAGGATCGAATGGTAGGCTCAGGCTATCATTTTATCGATCTTCCGGACGACCTCGAGGGCCGGGATGTCCATATAGACATTTATGTAAACGAAAACGGTGCTTTTACCAGCATTGATGAAATTAATTGTATAGATTCTGATTTGGCTTACAGATTTTTTGCGGCCAGAGGCGCCATTGGCCTGGCAATAGGAGTTTTCCTGTCGGGACTGGGCTTCATTCTTGTGCTCGCAGGTCTTATTGCCACTTTCTTCGATCGGTCTTTTTCAAGGCTGCCTTTGATCGGCGCTTTTGCTATGCTCATGGGACTGTGGAGCTTCAGTTCCCAGAAAACATTCCAACTTTTTACACAATATTATGAGACCTGGACTCTTCTGGAGTATATTTTGCTCTACCTCGCACCTGTGCCTCTGCTTGCCATGATTTATACCATGAGAAGAGACCGTAGTGACTGGAAAAAATGGGTATTGCTGGTGGATTTGTTGATTTATTCGGCATTTGTGATTACCTGCATTGTACTTCATTTTATGAACGTGGTACGCTTGCCTAAGACACTGGTTTACTTCCACATGCAGGGTGCTGTTGTACTTGTAGTGGCTGTTGTTGTGGGAGTTTTCATGGTTCGTAATAAGACCAGAGGTGAGGTGCTCTTTCAGTTGGCTATTTTCGTGCTTTGCGGAGCCATCGGTATTGATCTTTTGAGATTTAATCTGCAGAAGTATTTATGGCCGAATTCAGATTTAATGAAGTTAAGCATATTGCCTATAGCCACGCTGGTTTTCATACTGATTTTGTTGCTTTCCTACATCATGCATCTCTATGACCTCATGATGACCAGGACAGAAAAAGAAATGCTGACTCAGTTGGCTTATCATGACATTCTCACCGGTTTATACAACCGTACCAGAGCTAATGAAAGATTTGCAGAGTTAGAGGCAGGGAAAGAGGAGTATTGCCTTATTTCCCTGGACTGCAACGGACTTAAGTATATAAATGATACCAAGGGCCATGAAGAAGGCGACAAGATGCTGAAGACCTTTGCGGTTAATCTTCATGAAGCCTTCAAGGGCGTAGGAAAATGCTACAGAATGGGCGGCGACGAATTCTTAGCTATTGTCAGAAAGCGTGCTTTTCAGGATGTGGATAATGCTTTGCGCAAGCTGGAAGCCTTTGAGAAAAAAGAAAGTGCGATTGTTGGCTTTGAATTTGATGCTTCCTACGGTATAGCCTACAGCAGGGAAGTAGAAGAGGGGAATCCTGAAAAAATCTATTCCCTTGCAGATGACAGAATGTACAAGATGAAGCTTCAAAAGCATAACAGCCGCGCGGCCAGAGAGAATAAGGCTGAGCAGAATAAGACTGAGCAGAAGAAGACTGAACAGAAGTATAATTAAGAGGATTAAGCCGCAGGTAACAATAAGGAGCATTAAATGCAGACAGATATAAGGGCACGGGTACGCAGGGCAGAATTAACCGATGCCGAGGCTATTCAGAAAATATACGAGTATTATGTAACGGACACTGCCATTACCTATGAGTATGAGGTGCCTACGGTAGAAGAAATGAGAGGCCGCATGGCGAATACTCTGGAAAAATTCCCTTACTTTGTTGCTGAAAGCGACGGGAAGATTCTGGGCTACTGCTATGCCGGCCCTTATCATCCCAGAGCGGCTTATCAGTGGTGTACAGAGTTATCTATTTATCTGGATAAGGAAGCGCGCGGCAGGGGCATTGGAAGGCTCCTCTATGACACCTTGGAAGAGACCCTTTTGAAAATGGGTTATCTTAATCTTTATGCCTGCATAGCCCATGCTCCCGAGGAAGACAGTTATCTTCACAATGACAGTGAAGCCTTTCATGAAAAGATGGGATTTAAGCATATTTCACATTCCCATAAGTGTGCTTTCAAGTTTGACACCTGGTATGATATGGTATGGATGGAAAAACTTATCGGTCCACATAATATACCTCCCGAAAGTATAAAAAAGTATCAATAAATATCAACTGAAATGCAATGTGGTTTTACTCTCAAAAGGCAAAATCACATTGTTTTTTTTGCATGTTTAGGGTATAATTGAGATTATCATGGGTGGCGTGTGTGCACTGGGAGTTGTCTGCATTTGCCACAGAAAAATAATAAGTAGGAGAGAAAAAATGCCTGAAATGTACAAGAGCGTTATCCCGCCACATATGGGGGATAAGGAGCCTAGTGAGAAGATAATCGCACTGGGCAAAAAAATCACGG
>JAZUHR010000237.1:0-3649 GCA_045641825.1 Lachnospiraceae bacterium | reverse complement strand
AGAGCACGAATCGGGAAAAATGATGGTTGCCGGTACATCGTGCAGGATGGTTTCATTTAACACCTTCGAGAATGAATTACAAAGAAACAAGCTTGATATCATTGAAAAGGGTATTACAAGTGCGTTGCCCAATTTTAACAGTCTAATGTATGCGGTGGTTCAAAAGAAGCAACAAGAGCAATAAATTTTAGTTTAAGCTCGCCATGCCGACAAAGATATTCGCAGAACACTGCGTGTTCTTGCTCATATCGTTTGTCGCCCTATGCATCCGGTCCGAAACACAGCCGATTGTGAGCAAGCTCCCATGGCTGATTTCAGTCCTGTCTGCGCATGGCTCGTTAGTGCATTAAATTTTTGTTTAATATGCATATTATCTACCGTTGTCCTCGAGAGCCCTGGCAGCCCGAGGACTAGACACTGGTAGGAAGCAAAGCGTTTGAAAAAGGTGGTATCTGTTATATTTTTGACCCCAAATATGAAGGCGGCGAACTGATTTTACGGAGGAAGTTATGACATCGTATTACGAGATAGACAGGAAGGATTATGAGGAAGCGTGGCCCCGGGTAAAGCGGGTGGCTGTTAAGGCAATTTTCCATAAAAATATGAAGTATCTGTTCCTTTACGATGCCGGGAAGTCCTGCTATATGCTTCCCTGCACAGAGGCTGGTGAAAACGAAGAAAATCCTCGTGAGCTTTTGGAAGAGCTTGCTGAAAAGCTTATAGGTGCGGATATTACAAGCGCAGGACAGAAAACACTTGGGCAGGGGAGGATCATCGGAAGGGACGAGCATGCAGAGCAGAAAGTCGAAAAATTGTACGTGTACACAATCATCGACTTGGATAAGATATCCTGCTCCACCGAAGGGGTGAAGGCTGACCCGAGGGAAGGTCTTGAAGCCCGCTGGATTGATTTGGAGAAGGCCAATCCTGAAAAAAACTGCGCAATGCCGGAGGGCTTCGACGGAGATTTTGAAATGGCGCTTGCTGAGTACAATGGACTCGTCGAAGACATAGGTAAGTGGCTCGGTGACAAAATGACCTCGGAGATGCTTGACGGACCGGGGATGATAAATCCGGCATATTACATAGAGCATAATATACCCGTAAAAGAGGCAGAAATCGGAAGGCAGTTTATGGGAATGGCTGGCAGCCTGCTTTTTAACAGCAGACAATTTCAAAATGAAAATACAGAGAGCGGTATAGCTGCTCCGGGAGAAGAATGGATATGTAGCTGCGGCGCCAAAAACAATGGCAAGTATTGCACAGAATGCGGCAAAAAAGGACCGGAAGTAAGCTTGGCAATGAGAAAGTGAAAATGACGCAAAAGGAAATGAAAAGGGCGCAAAAGGAAGTGAAGCCCGAGAAATATAGGCTTCTATTTTCCCATAAATAATCTATATATGGGATTTAATATGTGCTATACTAACGATAACAAATAGTTTAATTTTGGATTGGAGTTTTCCGGATTAGAGTATTTTTGAATTAGGTTATGAGGAGGTGGAGCGATGTTAGGATTCATTATTGCTTTATTAATTTTATGTGGTATGTTCTGGCTGGGGTTCAAGTTGACCGGGGCAATGCTGAGCGTGGCACTTTGGCTGCTTATAAGGCTCCCACTAGCTATTTTCCTCTTTGGAATGGGCATAGTCTTTTGCGTGACGATTATATTTATCCCATTGGGATTGGGATGCTTAAGGGCAGCAGGCAGAGTTGCGTTTTGATGGAATAAGAATACAAATCAGCACTATTTTTTACAAAAAAACGTTTTTATGTTGCAATTTTACCTACAAATGTTGTATAATGCGCAAGTGATGATTCATCGTGTTAAACGCAGTGATGATATTGTGCTTAAATTTATGACAGACTTGGAGGATAAAAGAATGAGCGTTTTCGAGTATGGAAAAGCAATTTGTTATTCAGGATACAGAACAGGACAGAGCCCTACTACTTCGGTTCCGTCAGCAGAGGAGATAGCTGAGGATATGGAGATTCTGGCGCAGGATGGATATAAATATCTGCGTATGTACGACCCCAATCTTCATGCCAGACGCGTGCTGGAGACCATTCGTGACAGGAAGCTTCAGATGAAGTGTATTATTGGAATTGACTCCGAGCCTGAAGTTAATAATCCGAACTGTCCATGGGACAAGCAGAATTTTTCAGATGAGGAGCTGAAGGCTCATATTAAGAGAAATGACGGAGAAGTGGACAAATTAATCGAGCTGGTTAAGGAATTCGATGACGAGGTTATCGCCGTTTCCGTGGGCAATGAGAATACACCTTCCTGGGGAGCACGTATCGTGCCTGAGGAGCGCCTTATCGCTCATGCGAAGAAGCTTAAGGCTTCTCTCAATAAGCCGGTTACCTTCTGCGAGGGCGCTTTTGAGTGGAAAAATCTTACGAAGCTTGCTGAAGTAGTGGATTTTATCAGTATCCACAGCTACCCCTACCACTATGGCACCGATTTGGACAAGTCCGTAGCTCTTAATAAGCAGCAGTTTGAGGAGACTCGGGCTTTATATCCGGACAAGGAAGTAATCTTCACGGAAGTAGGCTGGAGCTCAGACAGTAATGCCGGTAACGGCCGTGCCACCCTGCCGAATGCCCAGGCATACATCACAGAGCTTACTGAGTGGCTGGAAAAGGATCAGGTCGTAGCCTTCCTCTTCGAGGCATTTAACGAGCCTTGGAAGGGCAGTTCCGCTACATCCTCTGAGTGCAATTTTGGTCTTTACACAGTAGACCGTGTTAAAAAATGGTAATTTGAGCATATGATTTATCTACTCCCTGTGAGCTTCATGCCGCAGGGAGTTTTTTTAAAAATAAGCGGACCTAAATCGACCGTGTACCTTTTTGGATATTGCTTTTTTGGGCAAATTGCGATATAACATCGGAGTTGTATTGCTATTTGGCAAAGGAGAAATAGAAAAATGGCAAAAATGAAAAAAATCCCCGTAAAACGCGTATTAATGTCTCTTTTTGGTGTTATAGTCGGTGCAATCAGCGTTGCCGTGTTTAAAATTGCGGCATTCGGTGTGGACCCTTTCCAGACCCTGATGGCCGGTCTTGACAGACTTATCCCCATTGATTTTGGTACCCTCTACGTAATAGTCAATGTGGTTATGCTGGCCTTTGCCCTTATTTTTGACAGGCATTACATAGGTATTGCTACCTTTATTAACCTATTTTTCCTGGGCTACATCACGGATTTTACCTACCACATGCTGCTAAAGCTTCTGCCTGCACCCAGCATTCCGGTAAGAATCCTCTGCCTGGTAATCGGTATCGTGGTGCTTTGCTTCGGTTCAGCCTTCTATATGACGGCAGACCTCGGTGTTTCCACCTATGACGCCGTGGCCCTCATCATTGTAAATACCTGGAAAAAGGGCAAGTTCCAGTACGTCCGCATTGCCACAGACCTGGTTTGCGTAATATTAGGCTGCCTGTTCTTCGTGCTTGCCGGTGGAAAAATAGCCGCCATTCCCACAATCGCAGGAATCGGCACCATTATTACCGCCTTCTTTATGGGACCGCTCATTACCTTCTTTAACAAAGTAGCGGCGGAACCTTTCCTTAATCACAAGAAAAATGGGTGAATAGGAGTTCTCCATTTTTCACTTCGTTCATAAAGGAGATAGAATAGGAGATA
>JAZUHR010000236.1:0-6889 GCA_045641825.1 Lachnospiraceae bacterium | reverse complement strand
ATGGAAGAGGAAATCGACGGCGTTACCAAGACTTCCGCAGACTATATCAATTACGTGGTACCGGCCCGTCAGGCTTATGCCGCAGATGTTACCAAGGCACATCCGGCCTCTCTGGTAAAATTCATGATTATCCTGGTGTTCGTGCTGATTTCCATGTCTATCTTCAGATCTCCGGCGGTAGCCCTGATGCCTGATGTAACCATCAAGCCTCTTCGTTCCAAGGCTAATGCCGTAATCAATCTCATGGGTACATTCGGCGGCGTTACTCTGCTGGTTCTGGGCACTGTATTCGGTACCGGTAAAGCATACAATGCCCTGATGTCTTATACCACTATTATGGGCGTGACATCAGGCATTATGATAGTTTCCCTCATTCTTTTCCTGTCTTATGTGCGGGAGCCTCGAATGGTAGAGGAGATGCATGAGGAAGAAAAGAAATTCGGTCTGGTAGATGAAAAAGAGGATGTGAACGGCGAGAGAAAGCTGACATCCGATGAGCGTAAGTCACTTCTCCTTATCCTGGCATCCGTTATACTTTGGTATTTCGGTTACAATGCAGTTACTTCCAAGTATTCCGTATATGCCGGCACGGTTCTCAACGTGGATTACAATCTGACACTTATGATTGCGCAGGTAGCTGCCATCATTTCCTACTTCCCTGTAGGTATTCTTTCTTCCAAAATCGGTAGAAAAAAGACCATTCTCATGGGCGTTATTATGCTGGCAGTGGCTTTCGGCACAGCCTCTTTCCTTCGTGCAGGTGCACCGGCGGCTCTTATGAACGTTCTTTTCTCCATAGCAGGTATCGGCTGGGCATCCATCAATGTCAATTCCTACCCGATGGTGGTAGAATTGGCTACCGGCGGAAATGTAGGTAAATACACAGGTTTCTACTATACAGCCAGCATGGCTGCGCAGACCATTACACCTATTTTCTCAGGTATTCTCATGGATTTGAAGATGACTACCCTTTTCCCATACGCTACCGTCTTCGTGGCTCTGGCATTTTTCACCATGCTGCTTGTGCGCCACGGCGATAACAAGCCTGAGGCCAAGGGCGTACTGGAAAGTCTGGATGTGGATGATTAAATTAATAAATTACAGTAAAGATACGGCGAAACTTCGCTGTATATAGGGAGAGTTATGGTTTTTGTTATAATTTTTATATTGCTTATTGTTGCCTATCTGTATTTGATTGCGCCTGCTATGGGCAGAAAAGAAATGCGGCTGCCTTTTATGAATGTGCATTATGCCCATCGCGGCCTGCATGACAACAATACTCCCGAGGCTCCGGAAAATACCATTCCGGCCTTCAGAAAGGCTGTGGAACAGGGCTACGGTATCGAGCTGGATGTGCAATTAACCCGTGATGAAAAAGTGGTGGTATTCCACGACGATGATTTGAAGAGAATTTGCGGAGTGGATGCGCCTGTAAATTCCAAGACATATGCGGAACTTCAGGAGCTCAGCATTCTGGGCTCAGACAACAAAATTCCGCTTTTTTCCGATGTGCTTAAGGTGATTGACGGTAAAGTGCCGCTTTGTATGGAAATCAAGATGGTGGATTCCAAGACCCGCGTCTGTGAGCTGGCCAATGAAGTTATAAAGGATTACAAGGGCGTTTACTGCATGGAATCCTTCCACCCCTTTGCAGTAAGATGGTATCGTAAAAACAGACCTGACATCGTCCGCGGTCAGCTTTCAGCCAATTTCACGGTAGAAGAGGGTAAATCGGAAAGCCTGGATAAATGGGCAGTGCATCACCTTCTTTTAAACCACATCTGCCGTCCGGATTTTATTTCCTACTCTGATAAAAATCCCAATACCGTGTCCAGATGGCTGGTAAGAAAACTTTTCGGAGGCCTGCAGTTTGCATGGACCATCAAGAGTCAGGAGGCCATGGACAAAGTAAGAGATAAGTACGATTTGTTTATCTTTGAGCAGTTTATCCCGAAGGAGTAAAACATCTGTTTATATCGGATTTTAGGTAAAAAATGGAGCTACGTTTGAGTGCGTAGCTCCGATTTTTTATTCTTCTGTTTTCTTTGTGTCTGAGTAGGAGAAACTGCTTTCAGCCTTGTAGGAGAAAGTCTGTGTATAGTTTACTTTGAGATTGCTGCCATTGGCAGATTTCTCGTCCGTATCCTTTGGAAGATTTCTCCAGTCATCGCCGTTTTTCCATGCTTCCATCTTCTGAAGGGCGCGGTCCAAAGTTTTCTTGCTGAGCTCAGGGAGAGCCATCTTTTTCTCATTGCCGCCCCACATCTTGTTGGCCTGATCAAAGCCCTTCTTGATAGCATCCATAAGCTTATCGGCCATCTCGGTATTGTCGCCGGAGATGGAGATGGCGAATTCTACCATACGGGTGGAAGTCTCCTCGAAGCCCCAGTAGCCGTCGTCTGCGATATCCTTCTGAGCCTGTGCCGCGGTCTCGGAATCTACCTGAAGATTGCCACTCTTAAGGGCAGAAATCATATCCTCTGTGGAAAGAGTGCCTGCGCCGCCGAAATCGGGGAAGAGATTCTTGATGGTGTCGCCCTGCTTCATAAGAAGCTTCTCTACCAGAGACTTCATCTGAGCCATGCGGGCGTCGGCGTCAGCCTTCAGACGCTTGATGACTTCTGCATGATCCATACCCTTTGCGGAAATCTCTACGGTATCCTTGGGCTCCTTAAAAGCAGATGCTTTGGGGGAGGCCTTAGCCTCGTTTTCTGCAGTGTCCTTCTTGCCTGTGGTCTTTTCGTATGTTACTGAGCTTGTGTAAGCTGCTTCTACTTTTGATGTGAAATTAACGTCCATGTCATTTCCTTTCCGGCGCTAGCGCCATAAAATTACATCCTTGTATTGTATTCCAATATAGTGGGCATACCCACTCCTAACTCTTATATCGGCATTATATTTCAAAACTTTAGTTTTTTAAATAAATTTTTTCAAAAATATTTGTGCATAGGCGAGCCAAGGGTCAACTTTTGACAACGAAGTTGTCGGAAAGCTGTTGACAATTCAGGTCTAACGCGTTAGAATGAGGCTGTTCTAATACGTTAGACCACTTCGTCGCAAAAAAGGAGATTAAATAGGACGCTAAGCCATGATAATTCACGCTTGCACGTGAAGGCTTAGCTTTTCACTTTGTTACATAAAAAGGAGATAGCATGGAAAAACCAAAGATTTTTGAAAGTGAATACAGATTTTGCCTCATATTATGGGAGAATGAGCCGATTAAGAGCACCGATTTGGCGCGACTTTGCAAGGAGAGGTTGGATTGGTCCAAGACTACGACTTACACTGTTATCAAGCGTCTCAGCGAGCGCAAAGTGGTAAAAAATGAAGATACCATAGTGACCTCGCTTATCACTAAGGAAGAGGCACAGATAAGCGAACTGGACGAACTGATGGAGAAGCGTTTCGAGGGCTCGCTTCCGGCCTTTATCGCAGCTTTTGCGAAGCGCCAGGAATTGTCAGCAGAGGAAATCGAGCAGATACGTCGCATTATTGAAAAATAGGAGGAGCCATGGAAAGTTTGTTTTTAAAACTGTTGAATATGAGTATAGCCGCTACATGGCTTGTGATAGCAGTACTGCTTATGCGACTGATTTTCCGTAAGGCGCCCAAGTGGACCTTCTGCCTGCTTTGGGGGCTGGTGGCACTTCGTCTGGTGATGCCTTTTTCCATAGAGAGCGTTTTGAGTCTCGTGCCCAGCCGTGATACGGTGCCGGTGGAGATTCTTACAAGCGAAGAAGTGCAGATTCAAAGCGGTTTTACCTTCGTGGATAATATTGTAAATCCTGTTATTTCCGATTCTTTAAAGCCGGAAATCGGGGCCAGCACCAATCCTGCTCAGGTAGTGACTTTTGCAGCCGCCATCGTTTGGATTATGGGTATGGCAGCCATGCTTTTATATTTCGTCGGAAGTTACCTGCTGCTGCGCCTTCGCCTACGTACATCCGTCCCCTATGAAAAAAATATCAGGCAGAGCGAAAGAGTGCAATCTCCTTTTGTTCTGGGAGTTTTTCGCCCTGTAATCTACCTGCCTTTCGGTATGGATGGGGATACCCTTAAAATCGTTCTGGCTCATGAAAAGGCCCACATTGCCCGTCGCGACCACTGGTGGAAGCCTTTGGGCTTCATCCTGCTTTCTTTTTACTGGTTCAATCCGATTCTTTGGGTAGCGTATGTGCTTCTTTGCAGAGATATTGAAGCGGCCTGTGACGAGAAAGTAATCCGTGAAATGGGGATGGATTATCGCAAGGACTATTCCGCAGCGCTTCTTAACTGCAGTGTCCGCAGAAGCAGTATTATGGCCTGTCCTGTAGCCTTCGGTGAGACCAATGTGAAAAGGAGGATTACGGACGTTATGAACTACAAAAAGCCGGCTTTTTGGCTGATTATGGTCAGCATCATAGCCTGCATCGTGGTGGCTGTTTGCTTTTTAACCAATCCGATCGGAAAGAAGGATCCGGAGGATATTAACAATGACGACACTACCCCTACTCCTTCCGTAACCGTGAATGCAAATGAAATCGAATATACTTATACAAAGTCCGATAACACTGTGATTATTTTAGCATTAAACCCAGAGGAACAGACTTACAGATTATACGAAAAAGACGCTGCTTACGGCGGTTTTGGCATCTATGCTTTTTTATTCAAGAATAGTAATGAACTGTTGCAACTTATTGACGGAAGCGGCAGAGGGCAGGGAGACGATATATACGTTTTCAACGTATCCGGCGATCAGCTGATTTTTGACAAATCACAATCATCGTCAAATCTGCAGATTAGGCTGGAGGATTCGGCGACTTTTGTTAAAAAATCTCAGGAGCTGCCGCAGGATAAAGGTGAACCCTATTCTATCACAAACAGTACCACCATCCGTATAGCAGGTACGGATTATGATTTGAGAGAGCGCTATCAGGAAATAAATGCTATCACGAAGGTGACCACGGCCGGCTTTGACCTGGTTATTGAAAGTCATGTCAGCCCCAGTGTATCTGTTTACAGCATTTTCAATATGCAGGAGAACTCTTTTAAAAAAGATATAATCAGCAACACCATGCTGCTTTGGCGCGGTAACGATATAACCAGTGCGGTCTATATGTATGGTAACGAAGTGCGATCATATAATGGGGCGATTATAAAGCAGCTGCACCTTGGCAAAGATGAAAGGTGTACGGAACTTAAGTACGATGAAGACGGGAATAAAGTAACAATCACCATACGCGATGACGAAAAGGAAATAATAAGAGAGGAGACGCTGGACTGGCTCGATTTGAGCACTTTTTCATCCGCAATGTTTGATATTGACGGAGACGGGGTGGTGGAAGCGTGCACTATTAAATTTGGTCCCACATCCGGTATTAAAACTGTGATTTTTACCGCGTATGCATATGGTGTTGTCAAGTACATGAATACATATGTAATAACCGGTGATATAGCATTTGCTGAGGTTGATGGCACTATTCGGGTTGCCAATAATGGTAAAATGCACAATATACATGTGGAAAACGGAGATATTGTTATAGACGATCTGGACGGTCATGTCATGGCCAACTTCGATATGAATTATTAGGGATTTTTCGTTGAAAAAATAAGGCATTTCCTATACAATATGTGTGTTTCTCAGGGAAACGACTATCTATAGGAGTACGGAAATGAAAGAAAATGTAATGATTACCATTACAGGACTGCATCCCGAGACGCAGGGCGACGAGCCGGTATCGGTAACGGTTCTGGGTACATATATGCAAAAGGATAATACGGTCTGGCTTATCTATGACGAAGCTGACGAGGACGGGAATGTGTCCAATTGCCGTATGAAGGTACAGCCGGGAGCGGTTGAAATGACCAGAAAGGGCAGTATAGTTACCCAGATGTTTTTTGCGGAAGGGGAGAATAATGCCTGCATATATGAGACTATATATGGACAATTTGAAATGAATATGGTGACAGAATACATACATATAGTGTATGGCGACCCTGTTCTTATGGATGTGGAACTTCGATATCAGCTCTTTATTGACGGGAGATTTACATCAAATTGCGAGTTACACGTAGTTTGCGAGCGCGTTTTGTCACAAAATTGACAAATACTATATTTTGTGTCTGAAAGTTCCCTTAACCACAATTTTTTTCTTGACAAAAATAATGATACATGATATAGTGGTACTCGGAAAGAATATTCACCACCGCTTGTGGTTATGGGTAGATAACTTCGAGTGCTTTCCGTGGGGTGTATCGTGTCATACAGTCTTTATTATTTTAGAGGGGTAATTAAGATTTTTGACAGACACGTGTCAAAGAAGGAGTGGGATATGAAGCAGCAGGGAGACATGGGTGCAGTAGTACGCACCATCAGAGGAAACGTTGGTAAGCACGTTACAGTTAGAAAGAACTTGGGTAGAAATCGTTATGATGTAGTCAAGGGGACCATCACAGAGACATATCCTTGTCTTTTCACTATTAAACTGGACGAAGCAGCAGGCACTATCAAGACTTGTTCTTATAGCTACACTGACGTATACACCAAGGAAGTTCAGCTGATGTTCGGTTGATCTGACAGCTGACGACACTAGTGCATAGCACATTCGCGAGGTACCATTTATCGGTACCTCGTTTTTCGTAGTGTAAGATTAAATTTCGCTGTTTTTTATTGATGAAATGATTTCCCTTTTATACAAAAGCTGAAGAGGTGATACAGTCTTGTAAATGGAAAAAAACATTCCACCAACAAAAACAATAATGCTGGCTTTAAAATTGTAATAGAAAAAATTTATGTATATATCAGAATAATTGTTTAGCTTATTATTGATTACATCTATAATTCTTTCGGCACCTATGCATGATAATATGAATGAAATCAAAATAATCATTATAGTTTCGTTACAATATA
>JAZUHR010000235.1:0-2657 GCA_045641825.1 Lachnospiraceae bacterium | reverse complement strand
TGAAAAAAGCGCGAGACGGGACTCGAACCCGCGGCCTCGACCTTGGCAAGGTCGCGCTCCACCAACTGAGCCACTCGCGCATATTGTTCTGCGAACATTATGCTTAGCTGTCATCAACGTCCTTCGGACATTGATATTGCTCGCGCATATTGTTCTTTCGAACACGAGCGATATCTTACCACCTGCCAGGTCAAATGTCAATACATATTTCTAAAAAACTTTTTATTTTTTCGGGCAACTATCAATAATCTCTGCCCCAGTAACACTATTAAGCTCTATTGTTACTGTCACAGTAACCGGCTTATCAGGATTACTGTCATCCAGATACTCCGCAAAGATACTCTTGATCTTTCCATCTTCTATCACAATGGTCGATTTAACCTTATCATCGTCCTTCGTCTGATAAAGCTTAAACACCTCCACCGGCTGGTAGCGATTGAAGGCAATTTCCTGATGAAAATCATCTATTTTATCCTTAACTATCTTAACAATCGCCCTGTTTTTCGCCAGCAATTCATCTCTCTTGGCTTCGGTACTCTTATAGCCCTTCTTGTCCACAGCGAATTCGCCGTTTTTGTTCAGTGCCAAAGTGCCTGTAACAAAATAGTACTTATCCTCTATCGAGTAATTCCAGCCCTCAGTGGCCGCTTTTTCATCGGTCTGCTTAAATGAATATACCGAACCGTCAGCAATCTTATATACTGTCTTCAGTGTCTTCCCGGCACCGTCGGTCACTACCTCAGTGTAGGTATATGTGGTCGTGTCCTCCAGTTCGTAAAGCTTGTTCCACGAAGTCTTGGTATAGCCCGGAGTAGGCGTCGGCGTGCTGCTGGGCGTCGGTGTATGAGTCGGTGTTACAATCGGTGTGGGCGTGGGCAAATTCGGCTTTTCAATCTCGTAATTGATAAGTAATACCAAAAAAAGCACCACCGATAATCCCAGCACTACGAATGCAATTATCATATCTATAAATTTATCGTCTCTTCTCATAGAATTCCTCGTTACATATATTTGTAGACAGTATTTTATCACTTATCATTCGCCACTTCAAGTAAACTTGTGCATATAAGAGCCTCCTCTATCCAATAAAAAGAGCAGACTCAGTAAAAAATCTGCTCTAAAATCTGTTCGTATCAATCCCCAGAAGGGCTTTTAATAATTTCTACAACCAAATGCCATATTTTCCGGTTAAACATCATACTTCTTGAGAAGCATATCCATGGCCTCACGAAGCAGAATAGCTTCGCCCACGCCTTCACGCTTGGATAAAGTGTTCAGTCTCTTCAGCTGGTCCGAGGTAAAATGTGCTGTCTTCGGCACCATTTTTTCCTCCTTGGCCAGGCCCACCTTATTGCGTCCCGCATACTTCACTCTGAACATGGCGCTTTCTGCCATACGCATTATTTCCTGAGGTCTGTTGGAATTTTCAAAAGCAGTGGCGATGCCTACGCAAAGCGTCTGCTTGCTGCCGTCCCTGGCCTCCACATTATATTCCGCTCTCATCTTCTCCATCTGCAGGAAAACGTCTTCTTTCTCCGACTCTCCCTTGAAAATAATGCCGAACTCATCTCCTCCTACTCGGAAAAAACTGCCCTCATCACCCAGATATTTCTTGATATGCTCACCTGTCTCAATGAGGACTCTGTCGCCTTCATCGTAACCAAATTCCTTATTCACTCTCATGAAATTGTCCAGATCAATAAGAGCAATATGAATATTGTCACCTTCTTCTGCGCCCTCAGCCTTGACCAATTCGCTAAGAGTCTCTTCGAACCCCTTACCCTCTACGGTACCCAATGCCTCATCCACCTTGTTGTGGTGTGTCTTCTTGCTTTCTTCCACCGGTGAATTATGCTGTGCCTCTACTGCTTTCTTTGCTGCCATAAGTCTTCCTCCTTTGCATTAATCTAAAATGCGTTCTAAAATTATAGCATCGCGATAATTTAGATTGATATTATTTCCGAAATAATATCGCTAAACATTATATACCACATCCAATTTTCGAAGTCAAGTTTTTTAAGTAAAAAAATAAGCCTACCCGAGTAAGCTCATTTTCAAATAGTCTCTATATCTCCGTGTTTCCCTTACGTTTCTCACACTTTACCTATTGCCCAGGCTAATCAGCCAGCTGACCAGGGCGAAGAAAATATCCCGTACCACGTGTCTTATAAGAAAGACAGCCAGTACGCCTATGCATATTCCGTCAAGTCCCCCAAGCAGGAAAAAGCCTGCCACTCCGCCTGCAGGCAGGAATACCACTCCCCACCGGAATCTAAGTGTCCCTGTTATCAGCTGGATTATAAACGCCAGCAGCGCAATTCCGGTGGTCACGTACAACACTTTTTCATAATGCAAAAAATATGCGGCAATTCCTATCACTGCCAGAGTAATGTAGAAAAGGTAGGCTATTCTGACCATCGTTTCGAAAAAGTGCCCCACCTGTTCCTCAAATCTCTGATACTCCCTATGATCTACGGGGTGCCTGCTATTCTTATCAATAATTCTCCCGCACTCAGGGCAAACCAGGTCGTCCTTGCCGGTAATCGCCACCGGCTTGAACTCGTATTCTTTTTTACAGTGAACGCAATATCTTTTCATATTCCTTAGATTAAAATACAGTTATTTTGTACTCAGCCTTGAACACTCCCCCTGCAGCC
>JAZUHR010000234.1:0-15586 GCA_045641825.1 Lachnospiraceae bacterium | reverse complement strand
GGCAACACTCCTTCCCAGTCTGTAAAGCTTGAAGCTGAGGATGCACAGGTTATCGGAACACCTTCTCAGGAGGGTAAGGACTTCGTTGAAGTAGTAGACTCCGCATCAAACGCTAAGTCTGTAGGCTTCCTCGGCGTAGCAGGCAACAAGATTACATGGACAGTAACAGGCGAGGGCTCAGAGGTTTCCTTGGGCTTTGCAATGGCTTCAGGCTTAATGAACATGGAGCAGTCCATGATGAACGGCTTCAACCCTATGGTTACAGATGCCATGAATCTTGAAGGCGTAATTAAGGTTTATGTAAACGGTACAGAGGTTTCTCTTATTGCTAACAGCGTTCTTCCGGGCAGCAGCGACGGAAATGCTTTTAAGAACTGGACAGTAATCTATGTTCCTGCAACACTTAACGCAGGTGAAAACAAGGTTACTCTTGAAGTATTGGCAGATTCCGCACCAAACATTGACTACCTTGAGGTTTCTGCTCCGGGTAAGACCAATGATGGTAACCAGAGCGGCAACAACCAGGGTGGCAATCAGGGTGGCAACACTCCTTCTCAGTCTGTAAAGCTTGAGGCTGAGGATGCACAGGTTATCGGAACACCTTCCCAGGAGGGTAAGGACTTCGTTGAAGAAGTAGACTCCGCATCAAACGGTAAGTCTGTAGGCTTCCTCGGCGTAGTAGGCAACAAGATTGTATTTAAGACAGACAAGATTAGTGGTGATGTTACTCTTAGATTCAAGGTAGCATCTGCAGCATTTGACTTCACAACATTTGGTAACGGTGATATGACTGTTGCCGACAACATCAAGGTTTTAGTAAACGGTAAGGAAGTAACCTTCAACGACATGACCCTTAAGGGCGGCGCTGAAAAGTATGACAACTGGACAGACTTCAACGTAAACGCAACACTTAATGCAGGTGAGAACGAGATCGCACTTGAGATGGTTACAGGTACAGCAGTAAATGTTGACTATCTTGAGATCCTTTCCGGTCACAACGCAGCAGGCAACGGCGGCAGCGGTAACAGCGGCTCCGGTAATTCCCTTGTAAAGCTTGAGGCAGAGAAGGCTGAGATTATTGGTACACCTTCTTCAGGCGACCACTTCATCGAGGATGTTGATTCCGCATCAGGCGGTCAGTCCGTAGGTTTCCTTGGCGCAGCAAGCAACAAGGTTGTATTTAAGACAGACAAGGCTAAGGGTGATGTAACTCTTAGATTCAGAGTAGCATCTGCAGCATTCAGCATGGAGACATTTGGTAATGGCGATATGCAGGTTGCTGGAAATGTAAAGATTCTGGTTAACGGTAAAGAAGTAACCTTCAATGACATGAAGCTCATCGGTGGTGCTGAAAAGTACGATAACTGGACAGACTTCAATGTAAACGCAACCCTCAATGCAGGTGAGAATGAGATCGTAATCGAAATGATTACCGGCACAGCTGTAAACGTTGACTACCTCGAGATTTTAGAGGGCCACAATGCAGGCAGCAACGGCGGTAACGGTAACGGCCAGCCTATCATCATTGAGAAGGAAGTAATCGTAGAGAAGGTTGTTAAGGAAAACAAGTACATCAACGTTCCTACACGTATCGTAAAGACATTCACTCAGAATGCTAAGGATATCGCAATTTTCTCAGGTATCATTTTCGTAGTTCTTATGGCTGTTTACTTCGTAGTATCAGTTATCAGAAGAGCCGGAATGTCTGCTGAGGATAAGAAGGCATTTGCAAAGATTAAGGAAGAGAAGAAGGCCCTTAAGGCTGAATTCTCCAAGGGCTATAAGAATGTAACAGGTGCTGAAGAGAAGGAAATCGCCAGATACGATTACCAGCTCAAGGCAAATGAAGCAAAGGAAAAGGCATACAAGGACATCGAGTCTCTTACATACGGTGAAGGTAAGTCCAGAGCAAAGGCACTTGACCGCGCATATAAGAAGAATGTTCCTGCTTGCATTATCGGCATTGTAGCTACAGCATGTCTCCTTGGTACTATTATCGGTGTTGGCTATACAGGAAATATTATTACTGAGAATCCTGCACCTATCAAGGCTGCATCCTCACTTATCGTAACAGGTTATGACTGGGGTCCTGCAGCAAATAAGCTTGTAATCAGCCTTCCGGGCACAGTAAAGGCCAATGCGGTTTCTGCTGATATGTTTGAAGTTAAGGTTAAAAAGCAGGGCTTCTTTGCCGGTATGGATACAGAGGCAGCAAGAGAGGTTGTAGCAGCTTATATCTCCGATGATCAGGGTAATAAGGTAAACGGTAAGTCCAAGTACGTTACAATCGAGATGTCAGTAGATCCTGCAAAGGATGAGACAAATCCTTTCCACTATGATTTCATGGATACTCAGAGAAATACCTGGGCAAATCCTTATACACATGAAATTACGCTTGTAGCAGGTAAGAAGCTTCAGATCGGTAACACAGTATATTCTGCACTTGATTGCACAAAGCAGTCAAAGATTATCTGCCCTGAGCTTACAGATGTTACAGAGACAGTTGCAACATACGATGGTATCGAGCTTAGATATGCTTCCTACGCTCCTGAAAAGCTTAAGAAGGACAACAAGAAAAATGCACTTATCATCTGGCTCCATGGTATGGGCGAAGGTGGTGCTGATATCAGAATCAACACACTTGGCAACAGAGTAACAACTCTTTGGCAGGAAGATGTTCAGAAGTGCTTCGACGGCAACGGTGCTTATGTTCTGGCACCACAGTCTCCTACAATGTGGATGGATGACGGCTCCAACGAGCTTTCCACAGGTGCAACAGCATCCAAGTATGCAGAGGCACTTTGGCAGCTGATTACTGAGTATGTAAAGGCAAATCCCGATATCGATGAAAATCGTATTATCATCGGTGGTTGCTCCAACGGTGGTTACATGACAATGAACATGTTACTGTTTCATCCTGATTACTTTGCAGCAGCATATCCTACATGTGAGGCATACGAAGATCAGTACATTACAGATGCTCAGATTGAGGCAATCAAGAATATTCCTATCTGGTTTACACATGCTAAGAATGATCCTACAGTAAATCCTGATAACTTTACAGTAGCTACCTACAACAGACTTGTGGCAGCAAAGGCTCCAAACGTTCATTTCACATTCTGGGATGACGTAAGAGATCTGTCAGGCCTTTACAAGAATGAGGATGGCACAGCATACAGCTACAATGGTCATTATTCATGGATTCATGTTCTCAACAATGCATGTACCAAGGATTTTAACGGCAGCAATGTACAGCTTAACGGCAAGGATGTAACAATTTGGCAGTGGCTTGCAGCTCAGCACAAATAATGATAAGATAAACCTATGCTTGCAGTCCTTTTTAAGGGCTGTAAGCATTGGTAAAGACTAGAATAAGCGCTGAGGTTAGTATGATAAATGTAGCAATAGTAGAAGACGAACAGAAACACGCAGAAATCCTTAAATCCTACCTGGAAAAGTACGGAGAGGAGCACAAGGCGGATTATCACATTGAGCTCTTTGGTGACGGCCTGGATATCGTAGAGGGGTATGATGATCATTTTGACATAATATTCCTGGATATTCAGATGCGCCATTTGGATGGGATGACGGCGGCAAAGAAAATTAGAGAACTGGATTCTTCGGTAGTGCTGATATTTATTACATCTACAGTGCAGTATGCAGTACAGGGCTACTCGGTGGATGCCCTTGGATATGTACTTAAACCCGTGCCCTATGTGGCTTTCTCCCAGCTTGTGGAGAAGGCCATGGGCCGGATTGAAAGTAAACGTAAGAAAAACTACATCGGTTTTTCCGCTTCCCAGAAACAGGTGAAGCTGGATGTGAGCCGAATTATTTATATCGAAAGTCAAAGAAACAATGTGCTAATTCACACCAAAGAAGAGAACTACCTGACGGCTGGCCCTTTGAAAAGATATGAGGAGCAGCTGGCCGGGATGGGTTTTTCCAAGTGTCACAGTGCATATGTCGTGAATCTTTCATTTGTGTCATCGGTGCGTCATGAGGAACTGGTGCTTACCAATGGAGTGACTGTACCCATAAGCAGAGCCAGGAAAAAGGATTTTATGCGTGAACTGACGGAGGGAATAATATGAATTCTTTTTTACAGTTATTCATTCCCGAAAACATTCAGGACACGCCCAGATTTTTTACCGGAATTGCAGAGTGGGGCGCAGTATTTATCAATTTTTTCCTCTACAAAAGAAAGCAGAAGGGACCTGTATTTATAGCTCTATGTGCTGTTTTCTTCCTGGTACAGACAGGATTTCAGATACTGGCGGGGATCTCACCTATTTCCTTATGGATTCCCAATATGCTTTTTGCGGTAGTGCTGATGTATTTTGAATTGTATATTGTGTTGGGTCTTCCTATGCTGGAATGCGGCATCGTCTGCATACAGTCCTTCCTGGTGGCGGAGTTTTCCGCATCCTTATACAGGCAGCTGTATGTGTGGTATGCTCAGGCTATGGGGGAGTCGATTGTTCTTTCTACAGTGCTTATGCTGGTGATTTATGGCTTGGTGCTGGTAGTATTTTTCAATATCGACAGGCGCAATGAGAAGACGGAAGTCAGAATCGCTATTTCGCTTAAGGATTTTTTATCGGCTGCAGTAACGGGTATCGGAGTTTTCTCCCTATCAAATCTCAGTTTCATCTGGACCGATACCCCTTTCTCAGCGACCTCCAACAATATGCTCTATGTGCGCACCCTGGTGGACCTGGGTGGTGTGCTTATGCTTATGACTCAGAAGGACAAAATTTTTGAGACCAGCATGGCCAAAGAGAACAACGCAATTAATCAGCTTTTCAGACGTCAGTACGAGCAGTACAAGCTGTCTATTGATAACAGCGAGCTGTTAAGAAAAGAAATTCACGATTTAAAACACTATCTGGTGGTGCTTAAGAATGAGCCCAGTCCTGAAAAAAAGCGGGAGTTTTTGGAAGAATTGGAGCAGGAAATCGCAGTACAGGAGTCCTTTCAGAACACCGGTAATCAGGTGCTGGATGTAATCCTTACCAACAAGAGCTTACAGTGTAAGAAAAACGGTATTACCTTAAATGCCATGGTGGACGGAGATGTGCTGAAGTTTATGCACGTAAAGGATATATGTGCCCTCTTCGGAAATTTACTGGATAATGCCATAGAAGCAGTACAAATGGTAAACATTAAGGAAAATCGCTTAATTACCTTATCTGTTAAGCAGAAGTTGAATTTTGTTACGGTGGAATGTATGAACTATTGCGAAGAAGCTCTGGACATCAAGGATGGCGACAAACTGCCTGCTACCACAAAAAGGGACAAGGCCACTCATGGCTTTGGACTTAAAAGCATCAGGCAGATAGCGGAAAAGTATGATGGTTCGATGACAATGGCCCAGAATAACGGCTGGGTAACGATAAAGGTTTTACTTACAAATAACAGGTAGACCGAGGCCCGGAAGGGACTAACTATGAAAAATTGGTGGCTGGGAGTTTGGGGCGGTTTCGTAAAGAAGAATCCCAAGCTGGCCAAATGGGTAAGAGAAGGCGGCATGTTTTTGATTATTTCAAATCTGATTACGGTCTTCAAAACACTGTTGTTGATTTTTCTTCCCGCAGCTTTTGCATTTCTGGGAGACAGAGCTTTCGGTTTCCCGGGTATAGATCTTACAATGTTTGGTCATACCTTTAAATGGTATGTAATCGGTTATGATACACCTGAGGGTGGTCTTGCTTACTTTACGGCTTACATGATTGCTATGTTCGTGTTCGAGGTAATCAATTTCTTCCTTCAGAAATACATTGTATTCAGAAACCGTGACAAATTTGGTTTTCAGGCTTTGATTTACTTCATCGCATGGTGTCTTATTACTTTCATCTGCAATTCCCTTAACTGTATCTGGAAGGGCGGCATTACCTTCGCTATTCCGGAAAATTGGGCATGGCTCAAGGAGATTGGTACAGTTGTAATGAATGGCGGTATTTCCATGGTGGTATTCTTCTTCGTTAACAAGTGGATTTTCCCTGAAACGGTTAAGGAGACACAGGAAGTAACAGAGTAGATTCCAGGCAGCGCGAAGGCGGTGCCGGCATATAAGGACAGTTATGAACGCAAAAGAAGTAATCGAAAAACTTACAATTGAAGAAAAATGTGCTTTGCTGGGCGGCAAAAATGAGTGGATGTCCAGAAATATAGACAGGCTTGGAGTGCCCTCGGTAGTATTTTCCGATGGCCCTCACGGCCTTAGAAAACAGGGCGAAAGCGGGGACCACTTGGGGTTAGGTGGTTCTCTCCCCGCTACCTGCTTTCCTACAGCAGCTACAGTAGCATCATCCTGGGATGAGGCGCTGGCTGAGGAAGTGGGAGAGGCTCTGGGACAGGAAGCCAATGCTCAGCATGTAGATGTGCTTTTGGGGCCGGGACTTAATGTGAAGAGAAGCCCAATGTGCGGCAGAAATTTCGAGTATTTTTCTGAGGATCCTTATCTGGCAGGTAAAATGGCGGCAGGATATATCAGAGGTATTCAGAAAAAGGGCGTTTATGCATGCCCTAAGCACTTTGCCGTAAATTCCAGGGAATACAGAAGAATGGCTATGAATGCCGTAGTGGACGAACGTACCTTGAGGGAAATTTACCTGACTGCCTTTGAAATGGCAGTGAAGGAAGGTGGCGCCAAGGCTATTATGTCCTCCTACAATCAGGTCAACGGCACATATGTAAATGAAAATGAACACCTGCTTAAGGAAATTCTTAGAGGTGAGTGGGGATTTGACGGAATTATAGTTACTGACTGGGGAGCTAGTAATGATAATATTGCCGGGGCTAAGGCGACTTCTACCATAGAGATGCCTACACCCGGTCTTGGTTCAGCCCGCACGATGCTGGCAGCGCTTGAAGAAGGTAAAATCACAGAGGCCGAAATCGACCGGGCTATAGAGCCGTTGATTGCCGGTGCTCTTTACTTCAAGGAGCAGAAGCACGAGGTATGTATCCGTAAAAACGAGCATCACGAACTGGCGCGAAAAGCAGCCGAAGGCAGTATGGTGCTTCTGAAAAACGATGAAAAAATACTTCCTCTGAAAGAGGGCTGTAAAGTGGCTGTAATAGGTGATTTTGCCTTTGTTCCCAGATATCAGGGCGCAGGCTCATCCGTAGTTAATGCCACTAAGATCGAAAATATATGTGATGAGATAAAGAACTTCCCGTTGACACTTGTAGGCGCAGAACGTGGCTACGTGCGTACAGGCCAGAAGCCTGATCCGGCTACCTATGAGGCAGCACTGAAACTGGCAAAAGAAGCAGATGTGGTACTTTACTTCTTTGGCCTGGATGAAGTCAGTGAGACCGAAGGCGCAGACAGACTGCATATGAGAATTCCTGCTGCTCAGCAGCAACTTCTTTTAGATCTGGCAGGTGTAAATAAAAACATAGTCGGTATTTTGAGTGCGGGTTCTGCCGTGGAGACTCCATGGATTTCAAATGTGAAGGCACTTGTTAACACCGTTCTCACAGGTCAGGCCGGTGGTACGGCAGTACTTAGAGTATTGACCGGAAAAGTAAATCCATCCGGAAAACTTCAGGAAAGCTGGCCGGAAAAATACGAAGATTGCTCAGTGGTAAATTATTCCGGTACAGAGGGTACTCACCTTCAGTACAGAGAGGGCTTATTCGTAGGCTACAGATACTATGATACAGCCGATGTGGCAGTACGTTTCCCCTTTGGTTACGGACTCAGTTATTCCGACTTTACCTACAGCAATTTCAAAGTAGACGGAAAGGGTGTAAGTTTTACGCTGACCAATAATTCCGACAGAGACGGCTCGGAAGTATCGGAACTTTACGTGGGACTTAAGGATTCTCAGGTTTATAGACCCAAGAAGGAACTGAAGGGCTTTGCCAAGACCTTTGTGAAGGCAGGGGAAAGTGTCGAAGTCAACATATTCTTTGATGATAAGACTTTCCGGTTCTTTAATGAAAAGAGCAATTCCTGGGAGATTGAAGGCGGTGACTATGATGTATTCGTAGCTGCTTCCGCTGCTGATATAAAACTCTCCGGAAGACTTACCGTAGCGGGCAACATGACAGCTGTAAAAGTGGCTCTGTCCGAACTTCCGTCTTATGCGAAGGGGGATATTAAAAATGTCTCCGAAGAAGAATTTACAAGACTTTACGGACATGACCTGCCCAAGGAGCCCGAAGGCGAATTTGATATTAACGTACCATTCTGCGAACTCTACAAATCCAAAACATGGGTACTGCGAACAGTAAGCAAGGTGCTTAAGAAGAATATGGAGAAGTCCACAGAAAAGGGCGTACCGGATCTGAACACGCTGTTTATCTACAACATGCCAATCAGAGCACTGGGAAAAATGGCCGGGAACTTTGTTTCCATGGAGATGTCAGAGGCTGTACTTACTATGGCCAACGGCCATTTCTGGAAGGGCTTCGGACGTTTTATCGGTGGCTTTTTCCGCAATCAGAGACTTAACAAAAAGTATGAAAAAATGCTGAATGATATTAAGTAGTTATTGAACATGTGATACTTAATAATAACTTTAGAAATAGGGCGATTTGTTTATAGAAAACAAATTGCCTTTTTTCTTTACATTCAATATACTCAATATTAGGTTATTATGCTTTTACTATTGAAACTTTGGGAGGTTTCTTATGAACTTACAGGAAAAACAGCAAAGACAGATTAATCGCACAGCGTTTATTGCCAGTATGCTGATTATGGGGGCAATAATGCTGGTTACTCTTTTGGCCATGCTGCAGAAGGTTCAGCCACACCTGGTGGTCAGAGCAATATTGATAGCTATTGCCGATGTAGTCAACGTTGTAGCGTATCTCAAGACCAAGGGCACCAATCATTACAAGCATTTTTGTAATCTGTCCATGTTTGCGGCATATCTTTTCATTCTGTTTTCTACAGCAATTTTCAGTTACTATGCCTTTGTTTTCCCGATTGCGGTTATAGTAATGATGTTCAATGACAGAAAACTGGTTATCGCAGGCGTTGGTGCCGTTGCAGTTACAAATATCGTCTACGATGTTTATGCTGTTACTAAACTTGGGGCAAAGATGGATGATATCGTAGTTCAGATGATTCTGATTCTTGTAATGGGCTTCGTAGAAATAACTATCTGTAAGATGCAGCGTGAGCAGAAAGCTGAGTCTGTAGCGGCAGTGGAAGAAAAGGCAATCCAGGCTGAAGGCATTGCCAATAAAGCAGTCGAGCAGTCCAAGAGACTTTCCGAGGAATTCGATTCTGCAATGGAAGTATCCGAAAGACTTACCGTTGCCATGAGAAACAGCCATTCTTCTGTTTCGGAGATTACAGAGAGCACCAAGATGACTGCTGAGGCTATCACAAATCAGACTATGATGACTGCCGATATTCAGAGTGCTATTGATAACGTTGATTCACAGACAAAGACTATGTCGGAACTTTCCGATACTACACGTCAGTCTGTTGAGAACGGTGTTGAACTTGTAAATAAACTTAAGAATCAGGCTACGGAAGTGGCTAAGATTTCCAGAGAGACAGAAATTACTACAAAGGCTCTTAACGAGTCCATTAAAGAAGTTGAAGCTATTACAGATACCATTCTCGGTATTTCCAGTAAGACCAACTTGCTTGCTCTCAATGCTTCCATCGAGGCTGCAAGAGCCGGTGAGGCAGGTCGTGGTTTCGCAGTAGTTGCCGATGAAATCAGAACACTTTCAGAGTCCACAAAGAATGCTACAAACCAGATTTCCGAGATTATTACAAAACTTACCAAGGATGCGGAAGAGGCATCTGAGAGTATGAGTAAGTCGGCTGAATACGCTGACAGCCAGAACGGACTTATCACCGAGACCGGCGATACACTCCAGGAAATCTACAAAGATACACAGGACCTTTACAACAGCGTAAAGGAAGTTACAAGAGCAGTAGGCAGCGTAATGAGTGCAAATGCAGCCATTACAGACAGTATTTCCAATATCTCGGCTACATCTGAGGAAGTTGCCGCAGCTACAGCCACAGCACTTTCGGTAGCAGATCGTTCAATGGATGAACTGCAGGAAATGAACAGCCGTCTTAATAACATCTCTGCCATTGCAGATGAAATGAAGAAACTTTCCGAATAAAGAAAAGATTTTAACACCGGGTGGAAGACATCCGGTGTTTTTTTTGTTTTTGCAGATTGGATAAACTGCCTGTTTTTTTGATTGACATTTTTTGAATAAAAGTTAAAATGAAACAAAAAGACTTAATGTTCTAAAAAAACGGAGGATTATGTAATGAGTGTTATTCCTGCAGGATTTTGGATTCTGTTGATTGTAGCTGCTGTCTGCTGCTGCATGGGTTTTAAAAAATTTGTCTGGTTTATGTCAATAGGCTATGGACTTGCGGTAGCCGGCATAGGTGTTACCATCGGTGTAATGAGCCTTGTTCGCGGTCAGTGGTCAGTGCCTTTCCTTCTTTTCTGCGTGCTTATGATTGTATATGGCTTCAGATTGGGAGGCTTCCTGGCTATTCGTGAATTCAAGAACGCATCCTATAAAAAGACTCTGTCCGAGGCTACAGGCAATGATAAAAAAATGCCTTTCCCCGTACTGTTTGTAATGTGGATAATGATGGCTGTGCTGTACTATGTTCAGACTACACCTATTTTCTATCGTCTTGCCAACGGTGCAGCTACTCAGGACAGCCTTGATATTTGCTTCTACATCGGATTTGCCATAAGTATCTGCGGCGTAGTTATCGAAGGCCTTGCCGACAAGCAGAAGAGTGCACAGAAAAAACTTAATCCTAAAATGGCTGCAACACAGGGACTTTTCAAGATGTGCAGATGCCCCAATTATTTCGGAGAAATTCTTTTCTGGACAGGTCTTGTTGTGTCCTCCATCATGTCCAATAAGGGCGTACAGTGGATTGTGGTAGCAGTAGGATATGTTATGATTGTTTATATTATGTTCGACGGAGCGAAGCGCCTGGAGAAGCGCCAGAACAAGAACTATGGTGCTATCCCTGAATATCAGGAATATGTTAAGAAAACTCCTATAATTATTCCGTTAATTCCTCTTTACCACCTAGTAAAAGACGAGAAATAAGAGTATAATAAAGCCCTGACGAGGTCATACTTGTCAGGGTTAATTTTATTGGCCGGAGATGAAAGAAAACCCTTCGGGGTTCTCCATTTTTCACTTCGTTCAAAAAGGAGATAATCGGACGCTAAGCCATAATAATTCACGCTGTCGCGTGAAGGCTTAGCTTTTCAAACCTCTTCGGGGTTCTCCGTTTTTCACTTCGTTCAAAAAGGAGATAGTATGGAAAATTTTTTGCGTAAGGACAATGAAAAAGACGAGGCTTACATAAAGGCCAAGGCGCTGGTAGACAGGATGACTTTGGAGGAGTGCATGGGACAATTGCGCTTCGATGCACCTGCAGTGAAAAGACTGGGGATACCATCCTATAACTGGTGGAATGAGGGGCTTCACGGACTGGCTAGATCAGGTGTTGCTACCATGTTCCCACAGGCTATCGGTATGGCGGCAATGTTTTCCGAGGAATGGCTTACCAAGGCCGGTGACATTACTTCTACTGAAGCCAGAGCTAAATACAATGTATATCAGAAAAAGGGCGACCATGATATCTACAAGGGGCTGACCCTGTGGGCGCCGAATATAAATATTGATCGTGATCCCAGATGGGGCCGGGGCCAGGAGACCTATGGTGAGGATCCATATCTTACAGGACGCTTGGGATGTGCCTACATAAAGGGACTGCAGGGCGATCGGAAGACCCTGAAGACAGCAGCCTGTGCCAAGCATATGGCAGTACACTCAGGTCCTGAAGTACTTCGTCATGAGTTCGATGCGGTGGCTACACCTAAGGATATGGAGGAGACCTATCTGCCGGCTTTTGAAGAGACTATAAAAGAAGCCAAGGTAGAAGGCGTAATGGGAGCATATAACCGTGTGAACGGAGAAGCAGCCTGCGCCAGCCGTTTCCTTCAGGAAAAACTGGCAGACTGGGATTTTCAGGGCTATTTTACTTCTGACTGTTGGGCTATTCGTGATTTTCATGAGTACCATCATGTGACCAACACCATCGAAGAGTCGGCTGCTCTGGCTCTCAGATATGGCTGCGACGTGAATTGTGGCTGCAGCTACGTTCATCTTCCGGAAAGCTACAGAAAGGGTCTTGTAACTGAAGAGGAAATCCGTCATGCCTGCGTTCACCTTTTCCGTACCAGATACAGACTTGGCATAATGGGAGAGGGCTGTGAGTACGACGAAGTGCCTTATTCCGTGGTAGCATGCAAGGAGCACAAGGAAGTATCCTATCAGTGCGCCCTTCGTTCCATGGTGCTGCTTCACAATAATGGTATTTTGCCTCTTGATGAGAAAAAAATTAAGTCCATAGCAGTAATCGGACCTAATGCCGATTCCCGTGCGGTGCTTGCCGGTAACTACGAAGGTACTGCTGACCATTACTGCACATATTTAGAAGGCATTACAGGTCGTTTTGACGGTCAGGTAATGTATGCGGAGGGTTCTTACCTCACCCGTGAAAATAAGGTGGGTATGGAGCCCAGGGAACGTCTGGCAGAGGCGCTCACCATCGCAGAGATGGCAGATATAACTATTCTGTGCGTGGGACTTGACGCGACCCTCGAGGGCGAGGAGGATGTAGCTACACATTTCACCGGAGACAAGGATGATCTTCTGCTGCCAAAGGTTCAGCGCGAGCTCGTAGAGGCTGTTATGGCATTGGGCAAGCCCGTAATTCTTGTGAATTCCTCAGGCTCATCAATCAACTGCGAGGCACAGGGAGACGCACTCATACAGGCATGGTATCCGGGCTCAGAGGGCGGCCGTGCTCTGGCAGCCATCCTTTTCGGAGATGTATCACCATCCGGTAAGCTTCCTATCACCTTTTATGAAAACACCGACGCCCTGCCTGCTTTTACTGATTATTCCATGGCAGGACGCACATACCGTTATACAAGAGAGAATGTCCTTTACCCATTCGGCTACGGTCTTACCTACGGTGACGTATGCGTGGAGAAGGTGGACTATACTCTGTCGGAAGTCGGTGCAGAGGTGGTACTGACTGTAAAAAATAACTCCGAAAGGGATACCGAAGACGTGCTTCAGGTATATGTGCATTCTGAGGACCCTGACGATACCAAGTATCCTCATTTGGCTGCCTTCAAGCGCGAATTTTTCAAGGCTCACGAAGAAAAGAAGGTCACTCTTCATGTGGGAGAAAAGGCGCTTACGGTAGTGGATGCACAGGGGCATCGCCACAAACCTTTTGGGAAAATCACAATCACGGCAAATAATGGGGTAAAATAGAAAAGTCTTAATAGAAACTTTCTTGCTTTTAGCTTAATTTGGTGTGATAATTTAAAAAATACGATTAGTAAATTGTAAAAAGTAGGTCTGTATGGATCAGGGAGTTAAAATCAGAAAGAGGTCAGTGGCAGCCGAATACGCGCTGATGACGCTGGCTTCCCTTATAATGATTGCCGGTATATATTTCTTCAAGTTCCCCAATGCTTTCTGCTTTGGTGGAGTATCCGGTATATCAGTCATTTTAGGTGCAGTATTACCTTATACACCTGGTAATGTGAACCTTATAATTAACATTGTTTTATTGCTTTTGGGTTTTGTTTTTCTGGGGAAAAGCTTTGGAATTAAGACCACCTATGTGTCAATTCTGGTTTCCATAGGTCCCAGTATTTTGGAAAAGTTTGTCCCTATGGAAGGGCCCATGACCTCTCAGCCTGTGCTGGAGCTGCTTTTTGCTATTGTTATGCCTGCTGTGGCATCAGCCATTTTTTTCAATATCGGGGCATCCTCCGGGGGGACCGATATAATGGCGATGATACTTAAAAAGCATACCCGACTTAATATTGGTTCCGCACTTTTCGCGGTGGATACCTTGATAGTTGTAGCAGCCTGCTTCGTATTTGATATTCAGACAGGTCTCTTCTCGCTGACAGGCCTCCTGGCCAAGTCTTTAGTGGTGGATGGAGTTATCGAAAATATCAATCTGGCCAAGTATTTCACCATCATCTGTGATGACCCGCAGCCTATCTGCGATTTTATCATAAATGACCTTAAGAAAAGTGCCACCGTGTACGAGGCGCAGGGGGCTTATGAGCATAAGCAGAAGGCAGTAGTGCTTACTATTCTGAAGCGTGGTCAGGCAGTGGAGCTTAAGAATTATATTCGTAAAAATTACCCTACGGCGTTTATTGCAATTACCAATAGTAGCGAGATAATCGGAAAAGGATTTCGAGGATTGAATTAATGAAGCTTAAAAGGATTGCGAAAAAAATGATATTGGGAGCATTGATGGGGGCTCTGATCCTCATGTGCACGGGCTGTGGCAAAGAGCGAATCTATAAAATCGAAGATGCCACAAGCGCAGCTCTTAATATGGGAGCGGGCTGGAGTCTGGGCAATACTTTGGATGCTTTCAATTCATCCATTGTGTCTCGTGTGCCCAGTGCTTCCGAGACCTGCTGGGGCAATCCTGTAGCTACGAAGGATCTGATTAAGGCGATTAGCCAGGCTGGTTTTAAAACTGTTCGTATTCCGGTCACCTGGAAGGGACACCTGGACGAGGATGATAATATAGACGAGGCTTGGCTGGACAGAGTGCAGGAAATAGTGGACTACTGCTACGACTATAAGCTTTATGTCATTCTTAATATGCATCATGATACCGGTGCCGATGAGAAGCAGGTGTGGATCAGAGCAGACGTGGATTCCTATAACAAGGGAATTCAAAGATTCAAGAAGATCTGGACCCAGGTGGCAGAACGTTTTTCCGGTTACGACGGACACCTTCTTTTTGAGGGTTATAATGAGATACTGGACCAGAATTCCAACTGGAACAATCCAGGACAGAAGGCTTCCTACGATATTGTAAATAAGTGGGCTCAGGTATTTGTGGATACGATTCGTGCTGCCGGCGGGAATAATGCCAACAGAAATCTTATAGTATCTCCCTATGCGGCTTCATACCAAATGCAGAGCATAACGGAGATGGTAATGCCCTCTGATACCGTAGAAAATCATTTGCTGGTGGAAGTTCACATGTACAGCCCTTATGAGTTTTGTGACAGCGAAGCCGGAGTGGTGGAAAAACACGTAAAGTTTACTTCAGAATATGAAAATTATATCCAAAAGAGTTTTGACGGTATAAAGGCTACTTTTACCGATAAGGGAATTCCGGTAGTGGTAGGAGAGTTTGCCGCTACCAATAAGAATAATACAAGCGAGCGTGTGAAATATGCGGAGTGCTATGTGAAGCACTGCAGGGAAATCGGAGCGGCTTATATTTGGTGGGATAATGGCCTCAAGAAGGATATGGGACTTTTCAGCCGAAGCACATACGAGTGCTGGTTTCCTGAAATTGTTGAAAAAATAGTTAAGTAAGATAAAAAACGTCGGATTCCCGACGTTTTTTTGTGCCAGCCCGTGCCTCGCTACGCTCACAGCTTTGGCTCACCACTTGCATCTGCAGGCTGTGAAGCTTCCGAACGTTTTATTGGTATGTAACTCTTATGCAAGCGGTACGGAACACTCATTTCGTCAGGTTGAC
>JAZUHR010000233.1:0-11330 GCA_045641825.1 Lachnospiraceae bacterium | reverse complement strand
TTGTCTTCCTAAGACCGCTTGGCCTCCGACTTATAATACGCTGTGTCGATGGAACGAAGCTGCTCTCCGGTCACTCTCCACTTCCAGTTGTCACCCAGAGTAGACGGGAAATTCATACGGGCGCTGTTATCCAGACCCAGGAGGTCCTGAACAGGTATGATAGCCACACGTCCGTTGCTGGCATAAGCTGCTCTTATCATGGTAGCCGGCAGGTCATCTGCACTGGCCGCATTATAGTACTTGACCAGTCTCTGAATCTGTTCCCAGCTGCAGCCGTTAAGGGCGCCTGCCAGTGTCTCATTATCATGAGTACCTGTATAAACGATGATATTATCAGTCTTATAGTTGTGAGGCAGATACTGGCTGTCCGGCTCTGCATTCAGAGCGAACTCCAGAATCTTCATGCCGGGATAGCCGTTTTCATCGATAAGATCCTGAACAGGCTGAGTCAAGACACCCAGGTCCTCAGCAATCAGCTTGGTCTCAGGAAGCTCTCTGTTAATCATATCAGTCAGCTTCTTGCCCGGGCCCTGTATCCACGCACCCTCAATAGCTGTAGGGCATGTCGCAGGGATAGACCAGTAATTGACTACTCCGATGAAGTGATCGATACGCACCACATCATAGTGATAACCGCAGGATTTCATACGCTCGGACCACCATTTGAAGCCATCTTTCTCCATCACATCCCAACGGTAAAGAGGATTGCCCCAGCGCTGGCCGGTAGCGGAAAAAAGATCCGGCGGAACTCCCGCGATATTGATGGGCTCTAAGTCCTCATCCAGCTCGAAGAGGTCGGGATGAACCCAGACATCAGTGGAATCCATGGATACGTAAAGAGGAATATCACCGATAATTTCCATTCCGTTGGAATTAACATAAGTCTTCAGAGCATTCCACTGCTCATCGAATTTGTACTGAACAAATTTCCAGAATTCTATGTCCTCAGAGAGCTTTTTCTTATAGGCTGTAACAGCCTTTTTCTCACGCTTCTTAATGTTCTCGTCCCATTCCTGCCAGGCCTTGCCGCCGAAATGATTTTTAAGGGACATATAAAGAGCGTAATCCTCTACCCAGTAGGAATTATCCTTTAAGAATTTCTTGTAGGCCTCTTCCTCCCGATGAAGAGATCTGGCAAATGCCATGCGAAGCACCGTGAAACGGCTCTCATAAACAGCTGCATAGTCCACATATGAAGGATGACCGCCCCAATTAAAGCCCTCTACTTCGGATTTTATAAGAAGCCCTTCCTCCATCAGCTTGTCCAGATCGATAAAATAAGGATTACCCGCAAATGCTGAGAAAGCCTGATAAGGGCTGTCGCCGTAGCTGGTAGGCCCTATGGGAAGTACCTGCCAGTATCTGGCACCGCAATTCTTCCCGAAGTCTGCGAATTCGTAAGCACTTTTCCCCAGTGTACCTATGCCATAGGCTGATGGCAGGGATGAAATGGGCATTAATAAGCCTGCGCCGCGGGAAAGCTGTTGTTTTTGACTAGTCGGCATATATTTCCACCTCCAAAAAGTATTTCTTCTCCTAAAATTTTCGATAATTTTCGAAAACATGAGATTATAATACATTATTCATAAGTGGCTGTCAAGAAAAAATCCATAAACCTTTAGAAAAAATGATGCCGGGGCGCCTATTTTTACATAAGGCGGATTTTACATTCTTTTTCTTTACTTTAATCCTTTGGGAGAATATAATTGTTCTGTATTTTCACATTATATAGAGGAAAGAGATAGAGATGTACAAAATAGACTTTAAAAAACCTTCTCACATCCATTTTATAGGAATAGGCGGCGTTTCCATGAGCGGACTGGCCCAGCTTCTTCTGACCAAGGGCTTCACCGTATCCGGCTCCGACTGGAAAGCCTCTGCCCTTACAGATGAACTGACCGCTATGGGCGCTACCGTTTTTATAGGTCAGGATGCTTCAAACATTACGGATGACATAAATGCAGTGATTTACACCGCAGCTGTCAAGGCAGACAATCCGGAACTTGTGGAAGCCGGGCGGAAAGACATTCCCGCTCTTACCAGAGCAGAGCTTATGGGCCAGGTAATGCTGGAATACAAGTCCTCAATCGGTGTTTCCGGTACTCACGGAAAGACCACTACCACTTCCCTCCTGTCCCTGATTCTTCTGGATGCAGGGCTGGATCCTACCATCTCCGTAGGCGGCGTGCTTCCCGAAATCAAAGGTAATTTCCGGGTAGGTCACGGCGATCACTTCGTAGTGGAATCCTGCGAATACACCAATTCCTTCCTGGACTTCCATCCACAGGACGCCATTATCCTGAACATAGCAGCCGATCATCTGGATTTCTTCAAGGATTTAGAGGAAATAAGACAGTCCTTCCGCCGCTTCGCAGACCTGGTGCCCGCAGACGGCATTACTGTAGTAAATTCGGAGATTACTGATTATGAAGCTCTTTTCAAAGATATTCAAAGCACTGTGGTCACATACGGCCTTGAGGAAGAAGGCAGCTGCGACCGCACTTACAACTATATGGCAAAAAATATCTCCTATGATTCCATGGGTCGTGGCATATATGATCTTTACGAAAATGGGGAGAAAATCGGACAGGTGGAATTAGGTCTGGTAGGCAGACACAATGTTTCCAATTCCTTAGCAGCCATAGCCGTAGCCAGAAAATACGGTGTTCCCATGGAGTCCATGCTGAAAACCTTAAAGTCCTTTACGGGCACAGACCGCCGTTTCCAGTACAAGGGAAGCCTGGGCAGCATTAAGATTTACGATGATTATGCCCATCATCCCGATGAGATCGCTGCTACACTTTCTGCCGCACAGAAATACGATAAGAACAGGCTTATCACCATCTTCCAGCCTCATACTTTCTCCCGTACCAAGGCTCTTCTGCATGAATTTGCCGACAGCCTCTCCCTCTCGGATGTAGTGGTTCTGGCCAAGATATATCCTGCCCGTGAGGTAGACACCGGCGAGACCAGTTCCCGTCAGATTATGGAACTTCTCGAAAAAAAAGGTAAGGAAGTTTACTATTTTGAAAGCTTCGATGAAATCGAAAATTTTCTTTTGGAATATGCTGACCACAATGACCTGTTGATAACTATGGGAGCCGGAGATGTAGTAAATATCGGCGATTCTCTGCTTGGTCACTGACTTATCCACTTTATCCACATTTTTTGCACTGGGATAACCTCCTTTCGGAAAATGTGGATTTTTTGTGCCCGAAAGCCTTTTTTATGATTTTTTTACTAAATTTTTTTATTTTTTAGATGTCAAGCATTATTTATCCACTTTATCCACAATTTCTTTCTACAGGCAGAGTGTGGGAAAAAAGCAGTTTCTAACAAAAAAGTAATCTGCTATACTTTGCCTCGTTGGTCACGTTAGACGGGGTTGACCGCAAAAGGGGAAGTTTTAATCATGAAAAACATATTATTAAGCACTGAACGCAAGTTCTCTGCCACAGTTGTTCCGAATATATTCATAGACAGATATATGCCCGATGCGAACGGGTCATATGTCAAGGTTTATCTCTATCTTTTACGTTGTATGTCAGGTACTCCATGGGGCTTTACCATAGCGAATGCGGCAGAGACCCTGGATGAGACTGAAAAGGACATTATAAGAGCTCTCAAATACTGGCAGAAAAAAGGGGTATTGGTTCTCTCAGAGAATGATTCCGAGATCGACGGAATCACTCTTCTGGAGCTTAATGGAAGTCCTGACAGCGCTCCGGTGTCCGCAGTACATGCCACCGCTGCCGAGGCTAGGATTTCCATTTTGCCGGAAGAGCCCAAGGTATCATCACCTGTCCCCCACGAGTATTCCGCCCGTGAAGTGGAGCGTCTCATGACAGACGCCACTTTCTCAGAGATTTTAGACGTCATCGGCGCTCTTCTGAACCGCATGATTACCAAGGCCGATACGGATCTTATCATGTTTTTATACAACGATCTCCACTTTTCCGAAGATCTCATTATCTATCTCTACGAGACATGTTTAGACCGCAAGAAAAAGAGTAATAAGTATATCCAGCAGGTGGCTATCAACTGGTTCGAGCAGGGTATCGACACTCCCGAAGCCGCTGAACGCCAGTCTTCCTTCTATGACGAGACTATAAGTGCCATCAACAAGTCCTGGAGCCTGGGTCGCGCTCTGGGCGATTCCGAGATGAAAATCGTGCAGAATTGGAAGTCCATGGGTTTCTCACCGGAACTTATCAAAGAAGCCTGTGATCGCACGCTTATGAACTGCCACACCCCCAGTTTCCAGTATGCCGACAAGATTTTATCCGGCTGGAAAGCCAAATCCATCAGCAGCCTTTCCGATTTGGACCGTGACAGTAAGCCTGCAGCCAAGGAGACCCGCAGCAGCAAGTCCGTCACCAAATCCGCCGAGAAGTACAATACTTACCAGAAGCACAACTATTCGGACGATGACCTTCTGCAGTTGGAAAAGAGACTTTTGGGTCAAAGCAGTAACGATAATTAATTTTTTGCTATAAGTACTAGCGATATTTATTTTTGAGGGATATGAAAAAAGGAGAAACGATGAGTCTATCTACCAGCCAGTATAATTCGATTATCAGACGTTATGATGAACTTCAGGCTGATTCCAGGCATCTTTTGGAATCCAGAAAACAGCGTGTTTATGACATGATTCCGGAATTTCGCGATGTGGAGCTGGAGATTGTAAACACCTCCATGGAGTACGCTCCACTTACCATTTCATCCGATCCGGAGGAATTCGCTCTTAAACTTCAGAAAATGAAGGTAGCCGTAAGAGCCCTTGAGGAAAAGAAGACTCAGCTCCTTCTGTCTCACGGTCTTCCCGCAGACTATCTGGAGCCGGAATGGGTATGCCCTGACTGTCACGATACCGGCTTCGCCGGCGACAAGCGCTGCCACTGCTTCAAGCAGGCTGTGGTAGACCTGGTTTATTCCCAGTCCAATTTAAAGCAGGTACTGGCGAGAGAGAATTTCGATACCTTTTCCTTCGACTGCTACAGCGATAAGGATATAGACCCCAAGACCGGTAAATCCTCTCTTCAGATTATGCATGACGCTTACGACATCGCTCAGTCCTTTGTCCAGAAATTCGATCAGCAGTACAGGAATCTCTTCTTCTACGGTGAGCCGGGCCTGGGCAAGACTTTCCTGTCCAACTGCATTGCAAATGAGCTCCTTAAGACCGGCCATACCGTGCTTTACCTTACCAGCCACCAGCTCTTCGATGCCCTGGGTAAAAAAATGCGCCGTTACGGCGACGAGGAGATAGCGGCTTTCGAGGAAGAGGATTATATCTTAAACTGCGACCTGCTTATCATCGACGACTTAGGCAGTGAAATGTCCACAGCCTTCACTATTTCCAATTTCAACAATGTACTGAACAGCCGTCTCCTTACCCGTCGTCCCACCATTCTCTCCAGTAATTTAAGCTTTACCGATATCAGAGAGGTGTATGGGGACAGAAATTTCTCCCGTATTGGCGGTGGTTTCACTCTGGTCCGCTTCTACGGCGACGATATTCGCCTGAAAAAACGTTTCGCATAAGATTTTACAGGGAGTTTACATTATTTTTTCGCAATAAATTCATTAGAGTTAATTACTTGACAAAGTAGCATTTCTGACTTACCATAACCACGTTTGAAATAATCCGATCGGTCTATATTTTATATACGGATTTGGCTTACAAAATAAATTTATGGAGGACCATAAAATGTCACAGCAGGAGATTATGAACATCCCCGTAGGAAACCTTGGTATTGTAGCATTAAAGAGCTGCGATGGCATCGCTAAAAAAGTCGATGATTACATCGTAAGCTGGCGTACAGGCCGTGAACTGGATGACAACGACGCCATTCATTTCACCGAATACAAGAAGGATTCTTACCTTATCAATGCAGATTGCCCCAGATTTGGTTCAGGCGAAGCAAAGGGTATTATCAAGGAAACCGTCCGTGGTGATGACCTCTACTTCCTGGTAGACGTTACCAATTACTCCCTTACTTATTCCGTTTGCGGTCATATCAATCATATGTCCCCGGACGATCATTTCGCAGATCTTAAGCGTCTTATCGCAGCATCCGCAGGTAAGGCCCGCAGAATCACTGTTATCATGCCTTTCCTCTATGAAGGCCGTCAGCACAAGAGAAGTGCCCGCGAGTCTCTGGACTGCGCTATGGCTCTTCAGGAGCTGGTAGCTATGGGTGTTGATTCCATCATCACTTTCGACGCTCATGACCCACGTGTACAGAATGCTATTCCCCGTAATTCTTTCGAGACTATTCAGCCTACCTATCAGTTCATCAAGGCTCTCCTTCGTCGTGTTCCCGACCTCACACTGGACAGCGAGCACCTTATGGTCATCTCCCCTGATGAAGGCGCTATGGGCCGTGCTGTTTACTTCGGTTCCGTTATCGGCGCAGATGTAGGTATGTTCTATAAGCGTCGCGATTATACCAAGATTATCAACGGACGTAATCCTATCGTAGCTCACGAATTCCTGGGCTCCGATGTTGAGGGCAAGGACCTTATCATCATCGACGATATGATTTCCTCCGGTGAGAGTATGCTGGATACAGCCAGAGAGCTGAAGGCTCGCAAGGCTCGTCGTATCTTCATCTGCTCCACCTTCGGTCTTTTCACCAATGGTATGGAGAAATTCGATGAGGCTTTCGCCCGCGGCGATTTCGACCTGGTAGTTACCACCAATCTGGTTTACCAGACCCCTGAGCTTCTCTCCCGTGAATATTATGCCAGCGCTGAGATGGCTAAGTACATCGCTCTCCTTATCGACAATCTCAATCACGATCAGTCCATCAGCGACCTTCTTAGCCCTACAGACCGTATCCAAAAGTACATCGCGAAGTACAAGGCAAGGCAGGCAGGCGAGGATATCGCACTGTAATCCCTGTGCCGGGCGCGTGGATATAACCTGTAATTTCTATACGCAAATTAAAAGACTGACAGACTGTGGCATGCCATAAAGCCACTGTCTATCAGTCATTTTTTTTCATTACTGTTATTTCAACATTCTCTCTTCTACTTCTGTCAGAAGCCTGCTTTATTTTCATAGATGCTGTCTATAAACCGCTTCCAGATATTGCCGGGGGCGGAACTTTTGCTTAAATCATCTATAACACGGGGATAATCAAAGCCTACCCACACGGCAGTAGTATAGTCCTCTGTATAACCGCAGAACCACCCGTCCTTCTGGTCATTGGTGGTACCGGTCTTTCCGGCTGCCGTGGTATTTTCCGGCTGGAATTTGTGACCGGTGCCATGAGGCTCATTTATAACGCCGTAGAGAACATTGGTCATGGTCAGAGCCGCTTCTCTTTCGTATATCTTCTTCTCCTGCACCGGGCGGTCTGCTATCACCACACCATTACTGTCGGTAATGCTTGTGATACAGGTAGGCGTGCGATATATGCCCTCATTGGCCAGCGTAGCATAGGCTGAGGCCATTTCCAGACTGCTGACGCCTATGGTAAGGCCGCCGATGGCTGAAGCCAAATTCTCGTCCTCCGGCAGGATTTTTCTGAAGTTCATCCGTCTCAGGTAGTCCAGGCCCACTGCCGGGGTCAATTCCCTGAACAGCTGCCAGGCTATGGTATTCTTGGACTTCTCCACCGCATATCTCACAGTAATCTCGCCCTCGTACTTGCCATTCGCATTTTTCGGTCCCTTGCTGTCATACTCGTCCACCACTATATCCTCAGGGCCCAGCCCTCTCTCAAAAGAAGGAGTGTAGACTATGAGCGGCTTTATGGCAGAGCCCGGCTGCCTAAAGGACTGGTAAGCACGATTCAGGGTAAATCCCATACCCTCCTGCTCACGACCGCCCACAATGGCCACTACAAGGCCTGTAGCGTTGTCTATACAGGTGGCTGAAGCCTGCAGTTCATAGACTCCATCCTCATTCTTCTCATCGTGAGTCAAAAAATTATCATCCACAGCCTTTTGCAGGGTCTCCTGCAGAGACAAATCCAGGGAGGTATATATTCTGTAGCCCCCGGTGTACATCTTCTGCTGCCAGTAATTATAGGCAGCCTCGTAACTTTCTTCGTACTCCGCCTCTTCTTCCGAACTGTTAAAATACAGTTTGAACTTGAAGCCACTATTCTGCATAAGAGCCCTTACCGCGCAGTAACGGCTGTAGGTCTCCGCATAATTGTAACGGGCATCCGGAATACTGTTAAAAGTCATCTCTGCGGCCAAGGCTTCCCCGTATTCCTCGTCGCTGATTTTCTTGAATTCGTAGAGCTGTTTCAGCATTCGATCACGACGAGCCAGGGTATAATCATGATGTTTGTAAGGGTCGTAGAGGGAAGGATTGTTGGGAATGGCACAGAGATATATGGTCTCCGACAAAGTAAGTTCCCTGGCACTCTTTCCGAAGTAGCCCAGCGCCGCTGCCTGCAGCCCATAGAAGCCGTTGCCGAAGTAGATATTATTCAGGTAAAACTCCATGATATCGTGCTTGCTGTACTTCTTCTCCAATTCCATAGCCAGAAAAATCTCGGTAATCTTTCTGTCCATGCTGACCTCAAAGGAAAGATAGGTATTTCTGGCCAGCTGCTGAGTGATGGTGGAGGCTCCCTGAGTGGCTTTTCCGCCGTTTTTAAGATATTCCGTCACAGCACGCAGTACCCCCAGATAGTCCACGCCCTTATGCTTGTAAAACTTTCTGTCCTCGGTCACCACCATAACATCTATGGCCACCTTGGGCAGTTCATCGTAGTCCATGTAGTAGGCTTCCTTTTCCGAGCGCAAAGATGCTATCAGTTCGCCATTGGCGTCATATATAACAGTGGTCTGTCCCCCGGTAAAATCGCTTCTGTCGGATTCTTCCGCTATAGTGAGAGCCTTGCTTCTCATAGCCTTCACGTCGTCTCCGTACTCTCTGTATAATTTCACACCAAAAACAATGCCTGCTATCAAGGCTACGATAATCAGGCATTTTATTATATTCCCTATTATTTTGAAAAACTTTTTGATACCCTTTTTCATACCCTTAAGTATAGCGAATTAGAGTAGGATTTACAAGAAAAGCCACAAAAAATCCGGCCGGCCTTATGTGGCCAACCGGATTTTCTCCCAATGACGGGTGCTCCCCATCATTACATATTATGTCGTATCGAGATTAGAACTCTTCTCTCTTCTTGCTCTTCATGTATGCTACTGCCATCATACCCATAGCAACAAAGGCAACTCCGAAAACGATACCCTTGTGGTCTGCTACGCCTGTTGCCGGAACTGTGTTCTTGTCTACATATGCCAGTGCGTATGAGGAGAATCTGTCTGTCTCGAAGGATACTGTATGTGTTGCAGCATCATACTCTGCGTCGATTAAATCTGCTACGCCGTCATGTGCTCTGATAACCTTATAGGTTCTGCCTGCTTTTCTAAGGTTCTCAGGTACTACGAAGCTTACAGTTACCTTTTCGCTCAGTTCATGTACCTTCTCAGCATCCTCATCGCCCACCTTCATGAACACAGATGCATCCACATACATGCCGATAGTATGGTCATCTTTCTTAGTCTCAAGCAAAGTCTTGTCTGCAGCAGAGATAGTCTCTGTTACGTCTGTTACTGTGAGCCAGAGTGTAACACCTACTGCCTTGTCTTCTGCACTAATGCCCAGTGCTCTCTCAAAATCTACGTGAGTCACCGTAGCTTCCAGGGAGTTCTCTTCCTTCGGAGCCTTCTCTGTACCGGTGATATTCTCTACCTTGCCGGTCTCAGGCTTAACACCTTCGTATTTACCTGCATTCAGGATGTCCTTGATACCTGTAACGCCTGTCTTCTTGGCTGCGTCTACGTCATCCAATGAAGTTGCTGCATTGATAGCGGCCTTGGCTGCAGCAGCTGCTGCCTTAGCGTCTGCTGATGCATTTGTGCCTACTGTAGCATCGATAGCTGCGATGGCTGCTGCCTTGGCATCTGCCAGAGCCTTGGCTGCATCCTCATCGATATCTTCTTCCTCGAGAGCCCTAATAGCTGCTACCCATGCATTCTTTTCTGCATTTACCATATCTACTGTGGTAGCTGCATTGATGGCTGCCTTGGCTGCAGCTGCCATAGCCTTTACATTGGCATGAGCATCTGTACCTACTACAGCATCGATGGCTGCAATAGCTGCTGCCTTGGCATCGTCCAGAGCCTTGGCCTCTGTATTCTCTTCCTTAACCTCATTGATAGCCGCAATTCCGGCTTCCTTGTCCAGGTTAACTACTTCTACTGTCTTGGCTGCATTGATAGCGGCCTTAGCTGCATCTGCTGCTGCCTTTACATTGGCAGGTGCGTCAGCACCTACTGCTGCATCGATGGCTGCGATAGCTGCTGCCTTGGCATCTGCCAGAGCCTTAGCCTCTGCATTCTCTTCCTTAACCTCATTGATAGCCGCGATGCCGGCTTCTTTGTCCAGGTTAACCACTTCTACTGTGGTAGCTGCATTGATAGCGGCCTTGGCTGCATCTGCTGCTGCCTTAACATTTTCTGATGTATCGGTACCTACTGCTGCATCGATAGCGGCGATGGCTGCTTCCTTGGCCTCTGCCAGAGCCTTCTTCTCTGCATTTTCTTCCTTAACTGCTTTAATAGCTGCGATACCGGCCAACTTGTCTGCGTTTACTGCAGTATCTGTAGTAGCGGCATTGATGGCTCCCTTAATCTGATCAGCAACAGACTTAACATTTGCTGATGTATCATCGCCTACTTCTGCATCGATAGCGGCCAGAGCTGCTGCCTTTGCTGCTGCAAGAATTTCTGCATCCACTACAGCCTGAATATTCATAGCCTTGACAGCTCTAACAGCTGCAATGCCGGCTTCCTTGTCCAGATTTACCAGTGTTACTGTGGCTGCTGCATTTATAGATGCCTTCATCTTATCTGCGACCGCCTTAACATTTTCTGCTGTGTCGTCGCCTACTTCTGCATCAATAGCTGCGATAGCTGCGGCTCTTGCTGTCTCCAGGTCCTTAATCTCAGCGTTTTCCTCTTTGACTACCTTGATGGCTGCAATACCTGCTACCTTCTCCAATTCGATTTCTTCAGGAGATGTAAGTGCATTAATCTTCTCCTTGGCTGCATCTGCTGCTGCCTTTACATTCTCGGATGTATCATCACCTACTTCTGCATCGATGGCTGCGATGGCTGCTTCTTTTGCATCATCCAGAGCCTTCTTCTCTGCATTCTCTTCCTTGACTACCTTGATAGCTGCAATACCTGCAATCTTTTCCAGGTCAATCTCTTCAGGAGATGTAAGTGCATTAATCTTCTCCTTGGCTGCATCTGCTGCTGCCTTTACATTCTCGGATGTGTCATCACCTACT
>JAZUHR010000232.1:0-9968 GCA_045641825.1 Lachnospiraceae bacterium | reverse complement strand
TGACGGTTATTATGTACAAATTTTTGGGCATCATCTTTATCATTTTTCACATTTTTCATTCCTAGATTGAAAAATTAAACCCGTTCTTTGACAACTGAAAATCGTTAAAAAAGTCTATTTTACTATTGCAATGGGCCCAATGACCAATTATAAAGTAACATATATGGTATCCAAAAAAGCGGACGCAAAAGGCTCCGCCCAAAATACAACGGAGCCCTTGATTACCAAGTTGATAATTCGATTATATTAACTTACTTACCTTCTTTAATCTTATAGTAATCTTCAGCATCTACGCCTATTTCTACATAGTCCTTCGGCTTCGAATTTTTCTTGCTTATGCAGACGACAGTCTCCACATGCCCCGAATGGCAAAATTGATCCACAGGGCAGTACTTAGTCAGTTCATAGCCGCCATTTGTAAGTATTTTGACATCGCGTCCCAAAGTAGCAGGGTCACAAGATACATAAACTATGCGCTTAGGGGATAACTTTAGTATAAGTTTCAGGAGATTTTCATCGCAGCCCTTTCTGGGCGGGTCCACGCAAATTACATCTGGTTTTAACTTTTCTACCAATTCAGGCGCCACTTCCTCGGCTGCCCCCACATAAAATTCAGTATTGGTAAAACCGTTAAGATTAGCATTCTCCTTGGCATTTTCGATAGCTGCAGGCACTATTTCCACGCCTACCACCTTCGCAGCCTTCTGTGCCAGGAAAAGTGAGATTGTACCTATTCCACAGTATAAGTCCCATACGTTTTCTACACCTGTAAGACCGGCATATTCCAAGGCTTTGTCGTAAAGCTTCTTGGTCTGCACCGGGTTCACCTGGTAGAAAGAAAGAGGGGAAATATGGAAGGCTACCTCTCCTATTTTGTCCGTAATATAGAGTGGACCATAGACCGGGTAAAGATCTTTTCCCAGGATAACATTGGTATATTCCGTATTGGTATTTACGCAAAGTGAAGTAAATCCGGCTATCTCCCGAAGCCTATGAGACAGTTCCTTCATGAAATCACCAGAAATCAAATCCTGTTTTACTCTTTTGCCACTCATATTTACTATAAGACACACCATTATCTCTCCGGTGGCACGTCCTGAGCGAATCAGGCAGTGGCGTAAAATCCCCTTATTCTTTTCTTCATCATAAATAGAAATATGGTACTTCTCCACCATCTCCCTGACTATCTTAAGAATTCCGGCACACACGGGGTTCTCTATCATGCATTCGTCATTTTCTATAATATTATGAGAATGATATGCATAGAAGCCCAGCTGTACTTTGCCATCCTTAGACATTCCAAATGGGTACTGAGCCTTGTTTCTGTAATACCAGGGCTCTTCCATACCTATAACGTCCTCACGAATAGCAAGAAGCTTATCCACCGGCACTCCGCCCAGTCGGTTCAGGCAGTCAAATACCTTCTGCGCCTTCATTTCCAGCTGTTTTTCGTAGGAAAGATGCTGTATCTGGCAGCCTCCACAACGCCCTGCCACAGGGCATTTCGGCTCTACTCTGTCCGGCGATGGCGTGATTATCTCCTCGATTTTAGCAAAAGCATAGGTCTTTTTGTCCTTAAGCACTCTTGCCACTATTTCGTCACCGGGCACAGCGCCTTTAACAAAAAGGGGAAGGCCATCGACTCTTCCGATGCCTTCTCCTTCATTCCCCAGATTCTCGATTTTCAAAGTTATGAGGTCATTTTTATTCATATTCTATCCTTTTCACAAGCGGAATTAATTGTTCTCGCTCCAAGTAGAAGTCTTTCTTACGTTGCTTTCAAAGCTCTTTTGAAAGCCCAGCCAGCCTTCATCACCTGCTGTGGCAAAAAGTTCTTTAAGTGTCTCCATTTTTGCATCCAGATTGTCCGCCACGGAAAGCGCCATAGCCTCTGCCAGAGCAGGCTTCTTGGGTGAACCGTACTCCAGTTCACCGTGATGTGCCAGAATACAATGAAGCACTTCATTTTTCAGTTTCTGCGGGAAGCCCTGAATCTCATCAATGTGTCTTGATATAAACTCTGCTCCCATATAAATGTGGCCCAGCAGCTGCCCCTCGTCAGTATAATCATTTTCAGGCATATTAGATAATTCAATAAGCTTTCCGATGTCATGAAGCATAGCTGCACTTATCAGCAAATCTCTGTTCAAGAAAGGATAATTTTCAGCGAAGCCTGCACATAATTTGGTTACTGACAGGGAATGCTCCAGAAGACCTCCCTTAAAGGCGTGATGTATAGTCTTTGCTGCAGAATGCTCGGAAAAAGCCTTGGCCCCGGTCTTGTCATTTATAAATACATTATCCAAAAGTTGCCTTAAATAAGGATTTTGCACGGACTTAATAAAGGCCATAAGTTCTCTGTACATAGTGCCTATGTCCTTCTCACTGCAAGGAAGATACTCATTTTCATCGTATTCTCCCTCCTGACACTTTCTCAGACGATTTATGGTAAGCTGAGGACGCTGATTGAAAATCTTGATAAAGCCTTCAACATATACATAATCTCCGCCCTCAAATTCGCCTACGGCAGGATTGGCTGTATTCCAGATTTTACCATCCACCGAGCCGGTCTTGTCAGTAAGTGTCAGGGCAAAATAATCATCCCCTGACTGCTTTTTCCCTATTTCCTTCTTTCTGCAGAGATAAACGTCACGTACGTTATCTCCATCCCTCATATCCTTTATGTACTTCATCATTTCCCTTTCTGTTCTGCATGATTTGATTTGGGTAGAGGCACCAGAAGGACTCTTTCATCCCTGATTTCCTCTTCCTCGATTCGTCTGTAATCTATGGTAATAGTCTCTTCATCTCCCATGGACGCCAGATACATAGTGAGTTCCGATGCACTCTGCACTCTCTGTTCATTAATGGCTACAATGATATCACCACTCCTGAGTCCCGCTGCCACCGCCGGTGAAAGGCCCTTCACATCACGTATTACGATACCGAAATTAAGGCCGCTTTCCTCAGATATTGCAGCAGTCATGTCCCCGCAACTGATACCCGCATACATAGGCACTCTTCCGTTCAGGAGAGCCGTAATAACATCTCTCAATGCTTCAAGAGAAATACAGGTAGTGATACCATCATCGGGATTGTGTTTAAAAGCATGAGTAACCATACCGCAAACAGCCCCGCTCATATCGTAGATAAAAGCGCCTGAATTCTTATAATCCATCCAATCCGTGGTAAAATATTTCACCATTCCGTCTGTAACATAGGTCTTATAACCTGCTCCGCTTATAAGTCCGAATGCGATTGAGCCTGCGTATCCATTGGCATTGCCCACAGCCACCACAGGACTGCCGACCTTCACATAACTGTCCGGATAAAGTTTGGCATATTTAATATTCTCCCGCTCTTCCTCGGAAAAAATTCCATAGTCGATAGACAACACAGCCAGCCCAAAGTCAGGATCAAAAGCATATATACTGCCTTCCGCCTCTTTTCCCATTACCTTCACGCTGATAGAATCACTTCCGGAAATTGCATTGTAGTCCACTAAAATCAATAGTGAAACACCATTATTGGCCAGAATCAAACCGGATGTCTGAGTATTTACATGACTCATATCTCCGAACCAGTCTATATAGGTCTTAACTGCAGTAATCTCAGCTACTTGAGGTCTCACAGCTTCAGCCAGTGCCGTCACCTCCTTGTAAAAGCCTGAATAACTGAAGTTGGGATGAGGCTGCTCAGGGTTAATTACCCCTATTTCTATCTCCCCCTCAATAGGCTCCAGGGTGGGCAGTGGTGACAGCTCTGTCACATCTGTAGGCTTTGGTGTAAAAGTTACCGGCACCGATGAAATAATAGGATTCGAAGGCTCCGGAGAATTGGTATTGGGGGCTTCAGACGGCACCGTAGTATTTATCGACGGCGTAGGCGTATTATCCAGATTACCAAAAAGGTCCTTAAGCCTGCTATCCGTGAAAAGTGCCGACATCCTGGCCGCAAAGCCAAAGACAATGCCACAGAGCAGCACAAAGATTACGGTGAATACCTTCTTCATCACATTCTTCTTGCGCTTACTCAGTATTTTTTCACGTATAAATTCGTCTTCTGTTTTCACTTTGTTCAGTTCCTGATTTTCATTATTTGCCATAAGTCACCTCAAAAATGCCTATACTGCTGACTTCAAAGTAAAAATAAACTCAGTGCCTACACCCTCCGTGCTGGCCACGGAGATGTTCTGATTGTGTGCATCAATAATTTCCTTGACGATGGAAAGCCCCAGTCCGGAGCCCTTTTTATCTCGTCCTCTGGAGGTGTCTTCCTTGTAGAAACGCTCCCAGATTTTTCCGATTGCATCCTTGGAAATGCCCCTGCCTCTGTCCTTTACAGACACAAAGACCTTATTGCCCTTCTCCTCGGTGGAAATCTTAATCTCAGAGTCATCCGAAGAAAATTTAATTGCATTGTCCAAAAGATTATAAATAACCTGCTGAATTCTGTCAGGATCCGCTTTTACCAAGGCTTCCTTTCCGGAAAATTCCAGATGCAGGGTGATTTTTCTTTTTTTACAGGTGCCCTCAAAGGTCTGAGAGATCTGTCTTATCATATGATTAACATCGAAGATCTCCTGATGCAGCATAAGACCGTTATCATCGATGTTATTGAGTTGCAAAAGGTTTGAGGTAAGCTTCGTCAGTCTGTCTGTCTCATACAGCACGATGTCGAAGTACTTTTCCTGCTGTTCTACAGGTATAGTGCCGTCCTTCATAGCCTCCAGATAGCCTCTTATGGAGGTTAAAGGTGACCTGAAATCGTGAGAAACATTGGATAAAAATTTCCTCTGCACTTCATCTGTATTTTTCAGACGATTTCCCATATATTTTACTGCACCGCCCAGGGATGATAATTCCTTGGGGTAGTCATCCTGGAATTCCGTCTTGAACTTATTGTCCATGAACTTTTTGGTGGCCCTGGTAAGCTTCTGAATCGGATATATAGCTGATATATATAGCACTGCAACGCCGATCATCATAATGGGCAAAAAGGCCAGTACACAAATATTGACAAAGTCTGTGTAGTAGATGCCGTTGGAATAAATGGTATCCATCTGCTTCATTATGGTGAGATAGCCTTTTCGTACTTCTCCCATATTAACCGGCACCGTTACAGCCAGCACCTTATTTCTGGTAATGCCCTCCACGAAAAAATCGGTAATTCTTTCTTTTTCCAGAAAATCCTGATAGTGGTCATCCACCTTTACATAAGAAGCGTACTTGTCCGTATCGACAATAATAACGCTCTGGCTGTTCATCATCCAGATTACGGTGTCGCTGACTTCCGATGCAATACTCAGGTAATTTTCCACTTCGCCGATTTTCAGTGAAGCGCTGTAGTAATCCAGGAGATAGTCATTTACTATACAATTGGCCTGTTCCGTCAAGCGGTCACTCTCCACCTGCACCAGGGAATTTTTCATCATTCTGAATCCCACGGTATTTAACAGGCCGTACATAGCCAGAACAAGCAAAACATATGCAATTACATATCTAAGTATTACTGAGAGTCTGTTCATCAGTCAACCTCGAATTTGTATCCTACACCCCAGACAGTGGACAATCTCCAATTATCACCGTCTTTAATCTTTTCTCTTACACGTTTAACATGTACATCTACGGTTCTGGTATCGCCTACGTAATCGTAGCCCCAGATTTTGTCCAAAAGCTGCTCTCTGGTAAAAACACGATTAGGATTTACTGCCAGATAATAGAGAAGCTCCAATTCCTTCGGTGGCATCTCCACACGATTTCCCTGATAAGTAACCGTATAATTGGTCTTATTGATAATAAGTCCGGGGAATTCAGCTATGTCTCCCACATTCTTCGGCTTTTCGGTGACTTCCGCAGCTGTACCTGCTGCACGACGAAGGACAGCTTTTACACGAGCTATAAGCTCCTTAGGGTCAAAGGGCTTTCCCATATAGTCATCTGCTCCCAGCTCCAGGCCCAGCACCTTGTCAAAAACCTCGCCCTTGGCGGAAAGCATAATGACCGGTACTTTTGAATTTTTCCTGATCTGGCGAAGCACCTCGTAGCCGTCAATACCGGGAAGCATTATGTCGAGAAGCACCAGTTCAGGCGCAAAGCTCTCAAATTTTTCCAGAGCCTCAGGACCGTCTCCTGCCACTTCTGTCTCATAGCACTCCTTATTCAGGTACAGGGTAATAAGCTCTGCGATGCTTTCATCGTCATCTACCACCAATACGCGCTGTTTATCTGACATATTCTCCCTCCGTTTACGTAAATCTTATTTAAACTCCACTACTGTAACACCTGCATCACCTTCGCCGAAGGCTCCCAGTCTGTAGGCTTTTACATACTTTGTTTTCTTAAGCTTCTGATGCACCGCATCCTTCAGCGCACCGGTGCCGCGACCATGAATAATAGTCACCTTTTCAATATGGGACAAATAAGCATCATCCAGATATTTATCCAATACAGGCAGTGCCTCGTCCACTCTCATTCCTACCAGATTTAGGTCTGGATGAATCGTCAGCGCCTTACTGATACCTACCATACCCTGGCCTGTCTTCACGCTACCGTTGCCCTGCTTCTGCTTTTCAGCATGCTGTACCCACTCTACGTCATTTCTGTGGACTTTGGTCTGCATAGCACCTGCGCGTACAGTCATCATCCCCTTGCTGTCCGGCACTGTAATCACTGTACCCGTAATATTAAGCGAAAGAAGTCTGACCACATCACCTGCCAAAAACTCCTTTGGTGCATTTGAATTGCTCTTCGGTTGCTGCTTTTTTACAGCCAGCGCCCTTTCATTCTCTCCCAGCCTCTCGCGAAGAGCCGATCTCTCAGCCTCCATTTCCTTCAGAGACCAGTCAGCACCCATTTTATTCAGACGCTTAATGGCTTCATCCGCATACTCCTTGGCATCCGCCATAATGGCCTTGGCCTTTTCATTAGCCTCTCGTAAAATCTTGTCCTGAGAAGCCTGGAGCTTTTCATTCTTTTCCTGGTAACGGCGCTTGTACTCCTCCGCTGCCTTACGGTCGGAGGCGATACGCTCCTCGTCCTGCTCCATGCGTATTCTGCGCACATCCAGATCAGCTATAACATCCTCAAAATTCCTATCCTTGGTACCGATAAAGGAATTGGCCATTTCGATTACATCATCAGAAAGCCCCAGCTTTCTGGATATCTCAAAGGCATTGGACTTACCCGGAATACCAATTAAAAGTCTGTAAGTAGGCTGCAGGGTCTCCACATCAAATTCCATGCAGGCATTTATTACTCCAGGTGTCGTCAGCGCAAAAATTTTAAGCTCAGCATAGTGAGTCGTCGCCACTGCCCTGATATTCTTATTATGCAAGGTCATCAGAACAGCCTGCGCCAGAGCTGCACCCTCCGTGGGGTCAGTCCCCGCTCCCAGCTCGTCAAAGAGACAAAGAGAATTCTTGTCAGCCCTCTTCAGAATATACACAATATTTGTCATATGCGAGGAAAAAGTAGACAAAGACTGCTCTATAGACTGCTCGTCACCTATATCCGCAAACACTTCCGTAAATACCGAAAGCTCACTGTTTTCATCAGCAGGAATATGAAGTCCCGCCTGTCCCATCAGGGTAAAAAGACCGATAGTCTTGAGGGTTACTGTCTTACCGCCGGTATTGGGACCTGTTACAATCAGCAGATTGAAATCATGCCCCAGATATACATTGGTAGGCACCACCTTTTTAGGGTCAATCAGGGGATGTCTCGCCTTCTTCAGGTTAATATACTTATCCCTGTTAAAAACAGGCTTTGTGGCCTTCATCTGCTTGGCCAGAGCGCCCTTTGCAAAAATGAAGTCCAATTCCGACAATGTGTCGATATCATACTGCAAAGCGGCAGTATAGGATGCTGCCTCTGCTGAAAGGGCAGCCAGAATTTTCTCAATTTCCTTCTGCTCCTTGAGATAAAGGTCGGAAAGTTCGTTATTCAGCTTAACTACCACTGCAGGCTCTATAAATACGGTACTTCCCTTGGCAGACTGGTCATGAACCATACCCTCAAAAGAAGACTTGTATTCGCTCTTTACAGGTAGGCAGTAACGACCGTTTCTCATGGTCACCAGGCTGTCCTGCAGGCGGTCCTGATTACTGTTAACTATCTTGTTTAACTGCTCTCTGATGCGGTCATTAATAATCTGCATCTGGCGACGCACATGCTTAAGCTCTGGGCTGGCATCGTCAGCAATCTCCTCCTCGGAAATAATGCAGCGCTGAATCTCGTTATTTAATGGAGATAGAGGTTCCAGCAGTTCAAAGCGCTCAGACAGAGAGTCCTTTGTCTCATCCTCTGTCCCTGAATAGCCGTAATTTCTGACTCTCAGTGTAGCTGTCAGCACGGAGCTGATTTTTAAGAGCTCTGATGCCAGCAGAGATGAACCCACCTCCAGAAGCTTTATATCTCCTCTGATATCCGGTACTCCGTTAAAAGAAAGACTGCCCTTTTTATAGATACGTGAAAGAGCATCCTCTGTCTCCTGCTGAAATTTAAGGATATCATCAAAATCTGTGGAGGGCAGCAGTTTTTCACATTTTTTACGCCCTCCCTCGCTGCCTGCAAAATGAGCAAGCTGCTCCAGAATTTTATTATATTCAAGTATTTTTATTGCTTTACTGTTCACTTTTTTTACCACTTATGTCTGTGGAGCTGCCCCTTCATATTCATGCCGCAAAAATCGTTCTGGCGCAAGGCCTCGTATAAAACGATAGCTGCAGAATTTGAAAGATTCAGGGATCTGATATCTCCCACCATAGGAATTCTTATACAGGTATCCCTGTTATCCAGAAGTATTTCTTCGGGAATTCCGGCGCTCTCTTTGCCGAACATAATATAGGCGTCCTCCGGAAAATTCACATCCGTATAGGCCTTCTGTGCCTTGGTAGTGGCCATATATACTGTGGGATGTCCGTTTTTTTTCAGAAATTCCTCGTAGCTGTCATAAACATGCAGGTCCAGATCCTTCCAGTAATCCATGCCCGCGCGTCTCACTGCCTTATCCGAAATATCAAAGCCCAGGGGCCTTATCAGGTGAAGGGCACTGCCTGTAGCTACGCAGGTTCTGCCTATATTTCCTGTATTGGCCGGTATCTCCGGCTCCAGCAGAACAATATTCATTTTTATGCTCATAATACGTTCCTGTGATTCTCCATGAAATGCTCTATGCGGTCCAAAGCCGTCTTCAGCGCTTCCAGCGAGTAAGCATAGGAGATTCGAAGGAAGCCCTCGCCACTGTCTCCGAATGCCGTACCCGGTACTACAGCCACTTTTTCTTCATGAAGAAGGGTATTGGCAAATTCTTCGGAAGTAAATCCTGTGCCTTTAATACTTGGGAAAACGTAAAATGCTCCTTCAGGTTCAAATGTATGAAGGCCCATCTGATTCAGACGTGCCACCAAATATCTTCTTCTTTCGTCGTAGGCCTCTCTCATGCGCTCTACATCGTCATCGCCGTTACGCAGAGCCTCGATGGCTGCATACTGGGAGGTGGAGGGTGCACACATGATGGCAAACTGGTGAATCTTCGTCATCTGGCTCAAAATTTCCATGGGTCCGCAGGCGTAGCCCATTCTCCAGCCGGTCATAGCATAAGACTTGGAAAAACCATTGATGACGATAGTTCTCTCCTTCATGCCGGGGAAGGAGCCAATGGAAACATGCTCACGACCGTATGTAAGCTCGGAATAAATCTCGTCTGAGATAACGAATAGGTCGTGTTCTATAACCACATCCACTATATCCTGCAAATCCTCACGGGTCATAATTCCACCGGTAGGATTATTTGGGAAAGGCATAATAAGAATCTTGGTCTTATCTGTAATAGCTGCTTCCAGCTCTGCCCTTGTCAGCTTGAACTTATTCTCCTCTTTAAGAGGAATCGGTACAGGCACACCGTCTGCCAGCACTACACATGGATCGTAGGAAACATAGCAAGGCTCAGGAATAAGTACCTCGTCG
>JAZUHR010000231.1:0-11737 GCA_045641825.1 Lachnospiraceae bacterium | reverse complement strand
TGTGTGGGGCTTATTCGTAAGCTCCACCGCCTGCAGACACACGCGGATACCCCCAAAGGAGCTTCGCTCCGCTTAAATAGTGGCCTGCGATAGCCTCAAGCGGAGCGAAGGAAAGTCTGTGGACGGGACGATTCCTGCTCCTGCGGCATCTGCTATGAGTTCCCCAAAACGCCGGGCTGCAGCTGTGGGATTTGTTCTACTGTATCTACCAATCGGAGAAAGTTGCTGGCTAAGGGCGACTTTGTGCGAGCGCTAGTAAGCACCGGCCGAAAGAAGCGTTATGAGACTCACTGTCTGAGGCCGAAGGCCGAGTTTGAGTCGAGTAGCTTCTGAGGCCATGGTGATACAGCGCGAGCATAACGGAGTCCGAAGACAGGATACTTTCGCAGATTGGTAAGTTTAAAAATAAAAGGCACAGCTGCATTGTAAAATAAACAACATACGAATAGAGATGTCGAGGGGGAAGGATAGGAGCGTACACAGTTTTCACGAGCGGAGCGAGGAAAAGGCATACAGAGACGCCTTGTTTAAAGGAGGGGGAAATGCTATAATTATCGAATATGGCGAGGGATATGAAGGAATTAAGGAGAGAAAATGATCTTAGATCCGAATATAGACAATTACATATTTGATTTATATGGGACGCTTATAGATATTCGTACGGATGAGTATGCTGCCCAGACCTGGAAAAAGTGGTATAAGGGGCTTAGAAGGAGAAATCTGAAGCTGCCGGAATACTATGTTTTCAGGAAGGATTTTTTTGAACTGGACAGGAAAAAGAGAGAAGAGGCAGCAGCGACGAGGCGTTTTACAGCTGTAGAGATAGATATTATTCCGGTGTATAGGGAGCTTTTTGAAAAATACGGGAATGGCATCTTGTCGGATGAACTTTTAAATGAAATTTCTTATGAGTTCAGAATTGCGTCACGTTTTTATATTAGACTGTTTCCGGGAGTCAGGGAAAGTCTGGAGCAGATTAGGGCTGCAGGGAAGCACCCATATATATTAAGCAATGCTCAGAGATCATACACCTGGCCGGAAATTACCATGTTTGGCTTAGAGAAGCTTACAGATGATCAGCTTATATCCAGTGATTATGGCTGCATGAAGCCGGACAAGGCTTTTTTTGACAGACTCCTCGATAAGTATCAGATGGACAGAGAAAGGTCCGGAATGCATGGCGACAGCCTCTCAAGTGATATTTTGGGGGCGAAGGCTGCCGGAATAAAAAGTGTGCATCTGTCCGGGGAAAATGATCCGAATTTGTTTTATTTAAGATGATTATACATGAAAGGAAGGAATGAATTATGTTTTGGGATTCTACTTATATTCTTGTTCTTATTGGAGCGGTTTTGAGCCTGATTGCTTCTTCAAATGTCAACAGAACCTATGCGCGCTACAGCAAGGTGCTTAGCATGAGAGGCGTGACAGCTGAAGAGGTGGCAGCGCAGATGCTTAGAAATGCCGGTATTTTTGATGTATCCATTCAGAGGATATCAGGATCTCTTACAGACCACTATTCACCTAATGAGAAGGTGCTGAGATTATCTGACAGCGTGTATGGAAATTCTTCTGTGGCTGCTATAGGTGTAGCAGCCCATGAATGTGGACATGCTATTCAGCATCAGGAAAATTACGGGCCGCTTAAATTACGTTCAATTGCCGTACCTCTGGCAAATTACGGCTCCATGCTGTCATGGCCGGTTATTTTACTGGGTGTATTTTTAGGAGCAGCCAATTTGACTCAGATTGGTATTTTTCTTTTTACCTTTGTGGTATTTTTCCAGCTTATTACACTGCCGGTTGAATTCAACGCTTCACACAGAGCTTTGAAGACGCTGGAGGGGAGTGGAATCCTTGTGGGAGAAGAAATGGGTGGAGCGAAGAAGGTACTTACTGCGGCAGCACTTACCTATGTGGCAGCACTTATTTCCTCCATACTTCAGCTTTTAAGACTGATACTGCTTTTCGGCGGACGAAGAAACCGAAGATAGGCAATCAAGTGGAAGTAATTTTACATCATATTTGGGGTTGATATTTATGATCAAGGTTTTTTTGGCAGAAGATGAATATGTAGTGCGCGAGGGAATCAAGTCGAAGGTGCCATGGAGTGAGAGCGGCTATGAATTTTGCGGAGAGGCACCGGACGGAGAACTGGCCTTGCCCATGATAGAAAAGTGCAGACCGGATATACTCATTACAGATATCAAGATGCCCTTTATGGATGGGCTGGAGCTGGCTAGACTGGTACGAAGCAAATATCCGGATACGGAGATTGTTTTTCTGACCGGGCACGAGGAATTTGAATATGCGAAAGAGGCTATAAAGATCGGCGTAGCGGAATATCTGCTGAAGCCTGTGAACAGTGCAGAACTTTTACAGGCTCTGGCTCCCATCAGAAAAAGAATTGAGGACAGGGAGCAGGAAAAGGAAATGCTCCGGTTCTACCGCAGTGAAATGAAGGAGAATACCGAGCATGACAAGAGCGATCTTTTTACAGAGCTTGTTTCGGGAAACGGGCACACGGCGGAGCTTCTTAACATGGCGGAAAATCTGGATATAAATCTGGTATCCTCCTGGTACAATATCCTCTTGCTAAAGGTTAAAAGTAATTATCATGAGCAGGTGGAATTTTCCAAGAGCGTGCTCAAGCGCTTTAATGAGATAGAAGACATCTGTGCTGAAGGGAAGGCACTGGCCTTTGATATGGCACCGGAAGGAAAGGCCTATATATTTATGGGTAATTCCAAAGAGGAGCTGGACAGTGAGATAGAAAAATTTGTAGTAAATATCAGGGAAAAGTTCGATAGCCACCAGCATATCAGGTATTTCGGCGGAATAGGAGAACCGGTGATGAGACTGGGTGAGCTCCCTAAATGCTATGAAAGTGCGGAACGTGCTTTTGCCCACAGATATCTGTTGGATGAGAATAAAATTCTTAAGGTAACTGATGTAAACAGTTATAATGAAGCTTCGGGCAGTTTGGAGGTGGTAGTGCCCAATCAGCTGGATCAGACCGGCTTTGCAGAGTTTTTGAAGCTGGGCTTTGCAGGAGAAGTGAAATTTTTTGTGGAAGACTTCTTCGGCGGATTGGGAAGCTCCACGGTTAAGTCACTGCTTATGAGACAGTATGTGGTGGTAGACGCCTATCTCAAGGTATCTGATTTCGTGAAAAATATAGGCGGAGATACCGGCAAACTTGAAGATGTTAATGAAAAAATCGAGACCCTGGCCACAGAACAGGGAGCCAAGGATTACCTTTGCAGGCTTATGGAAGGCGCTATCAGGGAGCGTGACAGTATAAGCCGTGATAAAAATGGCAAGAAAGTAACGGATATCATTAAATACATCGATGAAAACTACACCAATGAGGAATTGAGCCTTAATATGGTGGCTGAGCACATGAATTTTTCGCCCAATCATTTAAGCGCTATTTTCAGCCAGGAGACGGGGCAGACTCTTATTAAATACCTGACCGATCTGCGTATAAAGAAGGCCAAGGAGCTGCTTAAATGCACCTCCATGAGAGCAGCGGAAATCTGCGAAGCGGTGGGCTATAAAGATGCTCACTATTTTTCCTATCTTTTTAAGAAAAATGTAGGCATGTCACCTATGGAATTCAGGGAGCACTGATTTGAAAGAAATGGCTTTGAAAAACAGAATAAGAAGCTATTTTTCCATTCATACGCTGGCAGGGAAAATAAGAAACTTCAGTATTCTTCTTACAGTTCCCTTTCTGCTGCTGCAGGCCTTCAGCTTGTGGGCACTGGGAGACATGAATTCCAGATATGAGAGTATGATTGACTCAACGCTGGTGGCCACCAGATTCGGGATAGATTTTAAAGAGGACTTTGATTATAAGACCTATCTTCTTATTGCGGGGGACACCGCACTTTCGGAATCCAGGCTTTCGGATAAGCTGCTTGAGGCCAAAAGGGTGATTTCGGGAATTATGGAGAATACGGAGGCCTACGACAATCGTCAGCGTTTATCCTATATCCTTAAATATCTGGAAAGCCTGGGTACATACACGGAACGTATTGAAAACAACTTAAGGCAGGGCAATAAATACGAAGAGTGTATGGAAATATGGGAAAACGATGTTCAGGTAGTTACCGACATGATTTCGGATACCATGGCAGAGTTCACCTACTATGAGGTCCAGGCCATGCAGGCGGCCAAGGAAGGCTATAGAAGATCCTTTACAAGGATGATTCTGGCTTCGGCGTCAGGACTTCTGATTACCATTATTCTTATCGTTGTTCTTTCCTATTATATCCCCAAAAGTATTATCAGGCCTGTTGAGGAAATAGCCGAGGTTACAGATGAAGTGGCCAACGGAAATCTTATGGCCAGGGCCCAGGAGTATGAGGGACAGGAAGCCAAGGTGCTGGCAGAGTCCATCAATGTGATGATTGATAAGATAAACCAGCTTCTGGTGCAGATCAAGGAAGAGCAGCTCTCCTTGAGAAAAGCCGAATTTGAGCTCTTGCAGGCACAGATAAATCCGCATTTCCTCTATAACACCTTGGATGCCATCGTCTGGCTGGCGGAAGCAGGAGAGCAGGAGAAGGTAGTGCAGATGGTAGAAAACCTTTCCGGTTTTTTCCGAACATCCTTGAATCATGGCAGGGAAATCGTGCCGGTGGAGGAAGAAATCAAGCATATTACCAGCTATTTGAGTATCCAGAAGGTCAGGTACCAGGATATTTTGAATTACAGCATTGAGGTCTCGGAAGAAATATTAAACTGCAATATGCCGAAACTGTCACTGCAGCCACTGGTGGAAAATGCCTTGTATCACGGAATTAAGGAAAAACGCGGAGGCGGTACGATTTCTGTAATAGGCTGGAAGGAAGACGGAAAAATTGTCATAGAAGTGAAAGATGACGGAAAGGGCATGACAGAGGAGCGTCTGGATACGGTACGCCTTGAACTGGACGATTTTGCCAAAAAGGACCGTTCCATCTATGGTATGTACAATGTCAACCAGCGTATCAAACTGAATTACGGTACCGATTACGGACTTAGTATAGATTCGGAGGAAGGAAAAGGCACTGTAGCAAGGGTACTTTTACCGGCATAGTGACGGAATCGTAAAAAATCATACTTGAATCGTAAAAAAACACAACACATATGAACAAAGTGTTAAAAATATTAACTAAATAAAAAGATTATTGAATTTAAATAAACCCTTCTCAGGAGTACAATGTGCACATAGGTCAGAGAGACCTGACACACACAAATCCAGAGGAGGGTTTTTATGAAAAAGAGAGTTATAGCATTACTTCTCGTAACAGTAATGGCAATCGCTTGCCTCACAGCATGTGGCGGCAAAAAGGGTGATGGAAAGATTCATGTTGGTGTTATCAACAACGATCCATCAGAGTCCGGTTATCGTACAGCAAACGTTAATGACCTTAAGAAAATGTTTGGTGACGACAATACAAACAACTACGTAGGTCAGTTCTTCTACAGCTTGAAGAATGATGAGCAGATTGAAGCTGCAAAGAAGATGATTACAGAGGGCGTTGACTATCTCCTTCTTTCCGCAGCAGATACAGCAGGTTGGGACGGCGTTCTTAAGGATGCTAAGAAGGCAGGCGTAAAGGTTATCCTTTTCGACCGTACTATTGATGCTTCCAACGACCTCTATGAGTCCTCTATCGTTTCCGATATGGCTAAGGAAGGCCAGATGGCAGTAGATTGGCTTGCTACTCAGAATCTTGCTGAGTACAACATCATCCACATACAGGGTGGTATGGGTTCCGCACGTCAGAAGGGCCGTACAGGCGCTCTTGACACAAAGGTACCAGCTGAGGCTAACTGGAACATGGTAGTACAGCAGTCAGCTACATGGGATGAGAACGAAGCTACAAAGATCGTTAAGGCAGCTATCGATGCAGGTAAGAAGTTCAACGTAATCTACGCTGAGAACGATGGTATGGCTAAGGGCGCTATGAAGGCTCTTGGCGATGCAGGTATCTCTCACGGTGTTGGCAAGGACGTTATCATCATTGGTTTCGACTGCAACAAGTGGGCACTTCAGTACCTCAAGGATGGTCTTTGGAACTATGATGGCCAGTGCAATCCTTTCCAGGCTCAGTACCTCCACGACATCATCCAGAAGCTTGAGAAGGGTGAGAAGGTAGACAAGCAGATCATCATGGATGAGAAGGGCTTCGATGCTACAAAGATTACTGACGATGATGTAAACAAGTACGGAATCTAATCAATAATTAAAACAACAATTGTCGGGCGTGGCGCCAGTGGCCCACGCCCGAATACTTTTTAGAGATGGTATGAACATGGAAAAAGAAGTTTTAAAAGCTAGAAATATATTCAAAAGCTTTCCGGGTGTAAAAGCTCTGCAGGGAGTAGACTTTACTTTGCGTGAAGGTGAAATTCATGCCCTGATGGGGGAAAACGGAGCAGGTAAGTCTACACTGATTAAAGTATTAACAGGAGTATACTCCAAGGATGAGGGTACGATCAGTCTTGACGATAAAGAAGTGTCCATACACTCTCCGGAGGCTGCTCAAAAAGCGGGTATCAGCACTGTATATCAGGAAATCAGCCTTTGTCCCAACCTTTCTGTAGCCGAGAATCTCTACATAGGCAGAGATGGCAAGGTATGGAAAAACTGGGGCGGCATGAATAAGGCTGCAGCAGAATTACTTAAATCCCTTGATATACCTGCAGAAGCCACAGAACAGCTCGCAAATTGCTCTATCGCAATTCAGCAGATGATAGCCATTGCCAGAGCAGTAGATATGAAGTGTAAGGTCCTCATTTTAGATGAGCCCACTTCGTCTCTTGATGAAAACGAAGTTCAGAAGCTTTTCGGACTTATGAGAGATTTGAAAAAAAGAGGAGTAGGTATCATTTTCGTTACCCACTTCCTGGATCAGGTTTATGCAGTTTGCGACAGAGTTACCGTGCTTCGTGACGGTAAGCTGGAGGGGGAATATCTGATCGCAGACCTGCCAAGAGTAAAGCTTGTTTCCAAAATGCTGGGTAAGGATATGGATGATCTTTCCGATATCAAGAGTTCAGCAAAGAAATATGATGGCGAGGATGCAAATAAGGAGGTATTTGCAGCTCATGGCCTTCAGAGTAATGCCGATATTAAGCCTTTTGATATGGATATCAGAAAGGGTGAAGTAAACGGCTTCACAGGTCTTCTGGGCTCAGGACGTTCTGAGTGCGTAAGAGCTGTATTCGGTGCCGATAAGGTGGTAGGCGGCTACTTAAATAAAAACGGAGAAAAGGTGAAGATTGCAAAGCCTATCGATGCAATGAAGGCAGGTATTGCTTATCTTCCTGAAGATAGAAAGAATGACGGAATAGTGGGAGATCTTTCCGTACGAGATAATATTATTTTGGCACTTCAGGTGCTGAGAGGACCTTTCAGACCTTTTTCCAAGGCTGAAGCCCAGAAGTTTGCAGAAGAGTATATTAAACTTCTTGATATTAAGACTGCTTCCGCAGATACACCTATTAAGTCCCTTTCCGGAGGCAACCAGCAGAAGGTTATTCTGGCACGTTGGCTGCTTACTCATCCTGAGTATTTGATTCTGGACGAGCCTACCCGTGGTATTGACGTAGGTACCAAGGTGGATATCCAGAAGCTTGTCCTTAAGCTGGCATCAGAGGGCGTAAGCGTTACTTTCATTTCTTCGGAAATCGATGAGATGGTGCGTACCTGCTCCAGACTTATCGTTATGAGAGATCGTCAGAAGGTGGGAGAACTTTCAGGTGAAGATGTAACCCAGCAGAAGATAATGAGTACTATCGCAGGAGATTAATATGAAAGTTATAAAAAAAATATTGGGAAGCCAGATAATGCTTCCGCTTATAGCACTTCTTGCCTTAGTGCTGTTAAATATTATTTTGGAATTTATATTGGAGCCCGGCTTCTTTGAGATTAAACTGGGTACAAATAATGCAGGACTTCCTATTTTTACAGGTAATATTATTACCATTCTGGACTACGGTTCAGAGCTGGCCATACTTACCATAGGTATGACTTTGGTTACTGCAGCATCAGGTGGACAGGATATTTCTGTAGGTGCTACCATCGCTATCGCAGGTTCTGTAATCCTTAAAATAATCAGAGGAAACCAGACTGATGTTTCCACCATGCACGCACCGCTTATTCTGGCATTTCTGGTTGCTATTTTGGCGGCTATGCTGGTAGGTGCATTTAATGGTGCTTTGGTATCCATGTTCAAGGTTCCACCGATGGTAGCCACACTGATTATGTTTACTGCAGGTCGTCCTATTGCCGGATGGATTAACGATTACGCTAATATCAATATCGGAGATCCTGTTTTCAGAGTATTCGGTGGTATCATTCCGGGTTGTCCTGTGCCAACAGCTATTATTATTACAGCCATTTGTATGGTTATAATTGCCCTGGTACTGAAATTCACAACTCTGGGACTTTACTGTCAGTCTGTTGGTATAAATGAGAAGTCAGCAAGACTTAACGGTATCAATCCAAAATTCGTAAAGTTCCTTGCTTTTGTTATTTTGGGTGTTTGTTGTGCTGTCAGCGCCCTTATTCAGACCTCCAGACTTGGTAATATCAATTACTCAGGTATTTGTCTGAACATCGAGATGGATGCTATTCTGGCAGTAGCTCTGGGCGGAAACTCCCTGGGCGGCGGTAAGTTCAGCATGAAGGCATCTATTTTGGGTGCTTACATCATCCAGTTCCTTACCGTAACTCTTTACAGAATGGATGTTAAGTCCGAAGCTATCTCTGCTTATAAGGCTGTGGTAGTTATTATTCTGGTGGTTATTTCATCACCTGTTGTAAGTAATTCAATTAAGGCAGCCAGAAGCAGAAGAGAAGCTAAAAAGGTTGCAGGAAAGGTAGGTGTGGAATAATGGCTAAAAAGAATACTTCCGCAAATGCTTTTCAGAAGGCTATGAAAAAGGTTACTGCTACAAATACCAGCCTTCTTCTTACAATCACAATAGCAATTTTCCTCCTTATGTATATTTCAGCTATCCTTTTCATGGGAGGATCCTTTAGTAAGCCACAGGCATTTCTTGATATTTTGAATAACAACGCCTGCCTCATTATTCTTGCCTGCGGTATGAGTATAGTAATGATTACCGGTGGTATTGATATTTCCGTGGGTGGTGTGGTTGCTCTTACTGCCATGAGTTCAGCAGTTTTCCTGGATAAGAAAGGTGGTAGTGTTTTCGGAGCGATTGTGATATCATTGCTTATAGGACTTTTATTTGGTGTAGTACAGGGCTTTTTGGTGGCTTATCTGGAGATTCAGCCCTTCATCGTATCCCTGGCCGGTATGTTCTTTGCAAGAGGTATGACGACCATAGTATGTAAGATTCCATTTAATGTTGAGCACGCAAAATTTGTGGCGCTTAAGGATGCCAGAATTGAGATTCCTTTCCTGGGAAGTTATAACAGATTGGGCAAATTCCTGCCCGGCTCCATAGAAATAGGAGTAGTGGTAGCAATTCTTGTGGTTATACTGCTCTTTGTTATCATGAAATGGACCAGCCTGGGCCGTGCTTTTTACGCAGTAGGCGGCAATCAGCAGTCAGCTATGATGCTGGGAATCAATGTAAAGCTTACAAAGTTCTTATCCCACGTGCTTTGCGGTCTTATGGCAGGTATCGGTGGCTTTGTTTACTTCATGCATGTTGGTGCAGGTTCACCGTCAGCGGCTTCGGGATATGAAATGAATGCCATTGCGGCAGCCATCATCGGCGGCACTATGCTTACAGGCGGTGTTGGTAACATCCTGGGCGCCTTCTTCGGCGTACTGTCCCTGGCTACCATCAAAAATATCGTTGTTGCACTGGGACTTCAGGATCCATGGTGGCCGGGTATTACCGTTGCGGCTATGCTTTGCCTCTTCCTGGTAATCCAGAGCCTTGTAACAGCAGTAAGGTCCAATAAAAAACGATAGTTGGATTTGACATGAAAAAAACCTTTAGATTTACATCTGTTTTAATATGTATATTGATAGTTTTCTGCCTGGCCTCCTGTGCGCAAAGGGACCAGGCAGTTCCTACGCCTACAGAAAAGAAATACATTACTGTAGGCTTTTCTCAGATTGGGGCGGAATCTGACTGGCGCCGGGCCAATACAGACTCCATGAAGTCAGCGCTCACCAAGGCGAACGGCTTTGATCTTATCTACATGGACGGGCGGCAGAAGCAGACCAATCAGATAAGAGCACTGCGCACCTTCATTCAGCAGGAAGTAGATTATATCGTGCTTGCACCTATACAGGAGGATGGCTTTGCCACTGTTTTAATGGAGGCAGAGGCGGCGGGGATACCGGTTATCCTGGTAGACCGTATGGTAGAGAAAAACTCCCCCTTTACCTGCTTCGTAGGCTCCAATTTCCTTTTGGAAGGGAAAAAGGTAGTAGAATGGCTTCATGCTTATGCCGAAGCCGGTGGACTGGATGAAAAGATGTTCAATATTGTGGATATACAGGGGACTCTCGGTTCCACTGCGCAGATTGGAAGAGGTGAAGGCTTGCTCTACGGTGTAGAGAAATACGGCTGGAAGCTGCTGGGGCAGCAGGTGGGGGATTATACCCAGACCAAGGGTAAGGAGGTCATGGAGGATTTCCTCACAAAATACCCGGAACTCAATATCGTTTACTGTGAAAATGACAATATGGCCTTCGGAGCGATTGAGGCTCTGGAGGAGGCCGGAAAAAAGGTGGGGACTGACCTTGAAAATGGAGAGATAATGGTGCTTTCCTTCGATGGTGTCAGTGAGATGGCCAGAAATCTGGTGAAGGAGGGGAAAATAGCCTGTATAGGAGAATGTAATCCTCTTCACGGGCCCAGAATTATCGCTATTATTCAGAGCCTTATGGAAAACTGGAACGTGGAAAGAGTGTCCTATGTAAATGAGAAGCTTTTCACTTTTTCAGATATAGTTAAATCCATAACTGTTGACGGAAATGAGTACGGAGTGGAAAACCTGGCAGGGGAAAAATAGGAAATTTGGCCTAAAATAACGAAAAAGACTTGATTTTTCGTGAGTTCGAGGGTAATTTATAATAAATTGGGAAAAAGTTTTTTAAAAGTTTATTTTTCTTGAGAGGAAGACTAAACTTTTACTGCATTAAGGACGATGCAGTTAGTAGACAGGGAGGTTCAAAGGGTTATGGATGTAGGATTTCTTGCCGGCCAGGCTTACAGGCTTAATAATGTGGCTCAGACTGCGGCAAGTAACGGAGGATTGCCTGAAAGATATACTCAGGAGGTGGTAGCAGCCACAGAATCCGTACTTAATACTCAGTCAGAGGCAGACAGACGGAAAAAGAAGGCAGCATGGCAGGTGCCTGACATTATGGAGAGTATTACCGCTATAGATAAAGAGAAGGAGCTCCATGAGCAGACCCCTGTATTTGTGGAAAGAAGACGCAGTATGAAGGCTGTTAAGGTAGAGCGCAGAGCCAGTGAGAAGCGCCGTACCATTCAGGCGGAGGATGCAGCTTCCATGAATGAGTTCCAGAGGGCTGCCCGTACCAATAAGGTGGGAGAGTACTATCTCCAGAAGTACGGTAAAAATGCTCCCAAAAACGGAGCGGGATTTACCCTTAATGCGTAAAAGTGCGTAAATTTGCGTAAAAACAGGCTTGGTTTCATACCAAGCTTTTTTTGTTGCTTTTTTAACGTAAATTTAGTAAAATATACTTTGTGTGTTTAAAATTATAATTAAATTAGGAGA
>JAZUHR010000230.1:0-7790 GCA_045641825.1 Lachnospiraceae bacterium | reverse complement strand
ATAACTCACATTTGCCCGGTGGAATATTAAATGCTTATTAATTTTTGCCTAAACACCTGATTTTACAGGCCTAGCAAGCCTTTATCGCCGTCAATTCTCCATTGCTAATCATGCCCTTGTCTGCTACAATTACCTTGCATTTATTGTATAAAATTCTGTGGGGGAATTACTTTATGAAAAAAATTCTTGTTTTTGGCGATGCCACTTTAGATATCTTTATTTCCGACAGGACCACTGTGCCGGCTCCCGGTACCGAGGAATTTATTCCGGAGATGCCTACGGCGGTGGGCGGCGGCGCTGCCCTTATGACCTTGGGCCTTGCGAAGCTGGGGTGCAGAGTCTCCTTCGGCGGCTTTCTTTCAAGCGATATGCCGGGCCAGATGATAGCAAATACTATGAAAAATCTGGCTGTCGATATGTCCGCCACCACCATCACAAGTAACTGCGGCACAGCCATTTCACTCTCTTTTACCAATGAGCATGACCGTTCCTTCCTGTCCTACGCCGGCCCCAACGCTATGCTTGACATAAGCGCTCTGCCCGCTCTTTCAGAGGGCTATGACCACGTCCATATCACCGGCTATACAGGCCGCCGTGACCATGAAAAATATCTGGCTGCCCTCAGGGAAATAAAAAAACGCCCCGGTGTCACCACTTCCTTCGACGTAGCCTACGACGAGACCGGCGAATGGTACAAGGGCATTACAGAGCTTATGCAGTATGTGGATGTTTTCTTCATGAATGAAGTGGAAGCCTGCGGCTATTCCGGCAAAAAAGATTTCCGGGAGGCAGCAGAATACTTTGCTCCCTTCGGTCATCTCATCGTGATAAAGGCAGGAAGCTGTGGCTCTCTTTGCAAGGCAAATGGCTGCGAAGCTATCTTTGTGCCTGCTGACAAGGTAAAAGCTGTCGACACCACCGGCGCCGGAGATTCCTTTAACGCCGGCTTCATCTGTGGCTTTACGGAGAGCCTTTCCATAGAGCAGAGCCTGCGCCTGGGTAATTTCTGTGGTGGCCGTTCAGTGACTGCCAAGGGTGGCAATACCGCTTTTCCTTTCCGCAAAGAAGCTATAGAATTAGGCCTAATATAAAGTTAGGCCTTTTTTTCTACTCGCTTTATTATAAGAATTGTAATAACCGCAGCCAGAAATGTAGACGGCGCGTTCATGATAACATCATCAATATCGGTGTTACGTCCTACGAAAAGCTGTCCAATCTCAATCACAAGGGTGAAAGCCAGCGACATAATTGCCATCCTGGAGTAGCTTCTGTATCTCTTCCAGAGAATCGGCAGCGCTATTCCCCAGGGGAGGAAGGTAATTATATTTCCCCAGAAATTTATTATGAATATTTCTCCTGACATATATTCAAAGTAGAATCTGATGGTCTTAAAGGGAATTAGATTCACGCCTGAACCGGTCTTAATTTTATGCCAGGCCGTATAGAAAGGATTGTTTATAATCCTCATATCGTAAAACCAGGTAAAGCCTGCCATAAAAATGATATAGGCTACCAGAAGTGCCAGCACAATTTCTCTGAACCAGTAGTATTTTCCCTGCTTTTCCCGGTCTTTCTTTCTGCAAATGATTCTTCTCGCTATGAAAAAAATCACAGCCACGGCCATAGCCAGAATAAACATTTCAACAATATCATAAATATCCATTTTTTCACCCCCTGACAAAAAAGAATTATACCCCCTCAATATTGTTTTGTCCATAAAAAAGCGTCCCTCACTCGAAGGACGCTTAATATTTTGTCACGGATTAGTCAATTTTTACAATCCAGTTGTGCTCATCAGCTGCCTTGCCCCACTGAATGGAGGTAAGATTGTCATAAAGCATCTGAGTGGTCTGGCCGATCTCGAAATTATTGATCTGGTACTTCTCACCCTTATAAGCCAGCTCGCCGATAGGAGATACAACTGCAGCAGTACCTGTACCCCAGGCCTCTTCCAGCCTGCCCTCACGAAGAGCGGTGAAAAGTTCGTCGGCAGAAATTCTGCGTTCTTCTACCTTTATGCCCTTGGACTTAAGCAGTTCAATACAACTCTTTCTGGTAATTCCGGGAAGAACAGAGCCAAGAAGCTCGGGTGTTACTACCACACCATCAATCTTGAACATAACGTTCATGGCGCCTACTTCCTCGATGTATTTTCTCTCAACGCCGTCCAGCCAGAGTACCTGTGAATAGCCCATCTTCTCTGCCTTCGCGCCTGCTCTGTAGGATGCTGCATAGTTACCGCCGCACTTAGCATAACCGGTACCGCCGCGTACCGCACGTACGTCCTCGTCCTCGATCATAATCTTAACAGGAGCCAGACCTTCTGCATAGTAGCTGCCTGAAGGAGAAGCAATGATCACAAACATGCACTCATGGAGTGTGTGTACGCCCAGCTTCGGATCTACACCGATAAGGAAAGGACGGATATAGAGGGATGTGCCCTCGGAATGAGGTACCCAGTCCTTCTCAACCTCAACGAACTTCGTGATGCAGTTAAGCATCTCATCCTCGTCCATAGTAGGCATGCAAAGACGCTCTGCGGAATTGTTCATTCTGCGTACATTCTCGATAGGGCGGAAAAGCTGAACATTTCCTTCTGCTGTTCTGTATGCCTTAAGGCCCTCGAATATCTCAGCACCGTAGTGAAAAACTGCACATGCAGGGCTCAGCGAGAAATTCTCGAAAGCCTTGATCTCCGGCTGCTCCCAGCCATTCTCTGCAGTCCACTTTCTAACCAGCATATGATCTGTAAAAATAGCGCCGAAGCCAAGCTTTGACTCATCCTGAGGCTTTGCCTTCTTGTCGGCTACCAGATTCATTGTAAAATCCATATTCTTCACTCCTTAATTTCATAGTTTAATGTAATAAAGTACTTAGAAGTTATAATATACCCATTAGGCTTTTCTGTCTACCCTTTTTTAAAAATGGTCGTGAATACATTTCAACTGTTTGTATCCAAAAAGACAGGTCCATTGTCATTCAGCTTGGCCTGTGTCTTATAGTACTGGGATGCAGTCTTCTGGGATACCTTGACATTCTTGATCCCCTGGCGTCTCTGATTGATACGTCCGTCAAAGGTCTCCTTGTTCTTCTTCTCCAGCACCTGAATAGCAGCCTGCAGCTCTGTCACTTCCCGGATAAGGCCCTGAATAGCCAGGATATCCTGCTCATGCTCTGCAGCTCTTTCCTTCATATTTTCGCCGATGCGCTTATAAATCACCTGAAAGGCATCATCCGATTCATTGATTTTATTGATAAGGTCTGTCTTCTTCTCCACAGTCGCGGTAAAGGCCTCGTCGTCCAGATCATTCGCCCGAAGCAGGTAATCCTGCTCCTTGGTGACGGTCAGCATGTCCTGGAGAGATGCTTTTTTTCTTCTGAGTACATCCTGCATCATACGCAGAAAAGTAGATAAATTTTGTTCCATATAGTTATCCTCCCTAGAAGATATATAGATATAGAGTAGCATTTTGGGTGGAGCGCGTCAAGATGGGGGATCCCACCTCGTGAGAAACTACGTTTCTCACTGGTATTTATTATAGGTGTGCCTCAAACGAAACTATTCGCGCTCATTACTCGCATTCGTAAACAATCCGCTTCGCGTCTCCTCCACTCCCACCTCGCGTGCATAGCCCGCTCGGTGATACGCGCGCTCGCATTGATCTATTTTTTTCACTCTCCGCATTTACCTCGTGAGAAACTACGTTTCTCACTGGTATTTATTATAGGCGTGCCTCAAACGAAACTATTCGCGCTCATTACTCGCATTCGTAAACCATCCGCTTCGCGTCTGTCGCTTCTTCGAAGCTCATGTTTACTTCATGTTCGTAATGCCCAGCTTCCGCGTCTAATTAAAAAAACGGAGCACCATACAAATAAATTTGCAGGTGCTCATTTTTTAATTAGTCGCGAATAGTTTCTATTTAACGTACATGTGGTTCTTTTTCATGATTTCTTTCCAGAGGTCACGCATTTCTCTGATCTGGCCGAGAGCCTGATTCAGGTACTCGGAGTCTTTCTTTACATTTGCCTGTACGAGAAGCCCTGAAATGTATTCATATACGATATCGAAATCCTTAGCTGTTGAATACTTGAAGTCAAGTGTGGCTCTGAACTCTGTGATGATGTTCTGAACCTTGATGATATTGTTGTTCACCTTCTCATAATCATTGGTCTCGAAGCCAAGCATCGCGATATTGCAGAATTTGATGGCGCCCTCGTAGAGCATAAGTGTGAGTTCTGCAGGTGAAGCTGTGTTGATTTTTGTTCCCTGATAAAGTGTAGCCGCATTTGTAGCCATGATGTGTACCTCCTTGTAACCGTCCATAATCGGTGTGAAAAATCTTTTTGTTCCCTGACTAGGGTCTCGCCCTTTTTATTATATCTCTTACTTTTTATATCGGAGACTTTTAAAAGAACTTAACCACTTTATACTTTTTTAATTATTTCTGGTTCTGATTTAAACCAAGCATACTTGACAGGGAAGCTGTCTGGCTCTGAAGAGTAGCCATGGCTTTTTCCATTGCGGTAAACTGCTTATAATAACGCTCTTCCAGCTTGGCGATCTTGTCTTCCTGTGTGGAGAGCTGCTTTTCATAGGCTGTAAGGTCCTTCTTGTACTGCTTATCGTTGTAGAAGGTAAGTGCAGAAGAAAGGTTGGTCTTGGCACACTTATCGGACATGGTGGTGTAAAGGTCTCCAAAGATACCTGACAGAGCTTCCATAACATCGTCAGGATTATCGGCCAGTGCCTTCTTCAGACGGTCTCCGTATGTTGCATATGTACCGTCATTCTCGTCGCCGTAAATATGAAGCTTACCACGTTCGGTGTAAAGTCCTGTAGAAATACCGAAGTTGGCAAGGGAATATGTATTGCCACTGGAGGTGGTATATGTACCGGAAAGAGATGTTCTCATGGCTGAGAGCAGGCCACCTAAAGAAGGATCACGACGAAGGAGAGAATCCTTAATCTTGTTTTCCCAGTTCTCGATTTCCTTTTCAGACATTGCTTCCTTCTGCTCATCTGTAAGTGGCTTATAGGAACGTGCGCTGGCTGCATAGTAAAGTTCATTCATCTCATCCAGAAGGTTATTGTACTCCTTAAGAGCATCTCTAACCATATTGTAGATGGAATCTGTATCCTTGGATACGCTGATGGTCACAGGCTCTGTAGTCTCTGCCTGAATATCAAGGGTAAGGCCGTTTACGGAAACAGTATTACCGCTACCTGTCATGGTAGCACCATCAAGTATTACTTCGCTGTCCTTGGCTGCGATAACTACCATAGACTTGTTGCCTGCGGCGTCTACAGTCTCAGACTGTGCTGCACCTGTGATTTCGCCCAGGCCCAGATAGCTCAATGCCCCTGTCTCGGTACCGGATGTAGCCATTGTAGAAAGCGCTGCATCGATATTAGCAGCTACTGTATCCATCTCTGCAGAAGAAGTCTCTTTGTAAAGAGTGGTCTGCTCTGCCAGCTCTGTAGCATAGTCGTCAGCGTAGCCCTCTGTCGATGTCAGCTGCATCTTTACAGCAGCATTAAGAGCTGCCTTATAATCATCTTCAGTCTTATCTTCATTGCCTTCTACAGCTACGAATGCATCGTAGGACTCCAGACTAGGCTCGATTTCCTTGGCCTTTTCGGTAAGCTCTGAAATAGAATATGTATTATTGTTAAGGGTAAGATCTGTACCATTTGCCAGCGCATCGCTAATTTTGTTGTCAACAAATGCCTTGGCATCCTTTTCAGCTGCCTGATTTGCAGCTGTCTGCTTAACAGTCTTGATAGCGTCGAAAAGCTTCTTCTCGTCCTCTGTAGCTGTATCGTAATCGAAATCACCTGCAGTCACTGTGGAGAGCTTGTCTGTATTAGCGGAAATAGTGTCGATGGCTGCATTATAAGCCTTTACTTCATCTCCTGACAACTTAGTGGAATCCACTGACTGAGCAATGCTGTGAAAAGCTGTAGTAGAGTCAGCGGTAAGTTTGCTGGAGGTGATAGTAAATTTATTGTCACTACCTGACTCTGCTGAACTAATGAAAAATCTTCTCTGATTGGAGTCGAAGCTGGCTGTGAGGCCTGCATCCTTTAATGCCTTTGTAAAATCAGCAATAGTGGTCTTCTCGTCTACCTTGAATTCTACTGCCTTTTCCTTGCTGCTTCCGGCATTACCGGTAATGGTAATGGTAGTGCCTACCAGATTGGAATCAATAGTTGAAAGTCTGGTATCTGTACTGTAAGCCTTATCGCCTGCCAGACGGGCGCCTGTTACATGCTGAGAAGAAGCCAGAGACTTTACTTCCAGAGTGTGGCTGCCTGCTGCAGCTGAACTGCTTGCTGTCACCTTTACAGCCTTCTCATCTGAAGCTGAGGCTGACTTGGTCATATAAGAGCTCTTAAGACGGAGTTTTGATGCAAATGATGTATAAAAATTATAAATCTTTTTGTTGAGACCTGACCAGGCTTCGGTAGACCATTTATTCATCTGAATCTTACCCGAAATCTTGTCTTTTCTTGCTGTCTGGCTACCCACCATCGCCTTAACGATAGCATCTGTATCCAGTCCCGAAATCATACCTGATAAACCTATACCCATAATAAACCTCCCGTGCAATCCTTTGCATTTTCAATACCGTATCCGGTATTGGATTCTGAAAGATCCTTCTTTCATTCTTTATAACTTTTTATCTTGATTCATCCACAAGAATTCCGGCTACTTCCCACATTTTGGAAAGCATATCCAGCGCCTCTTCCGGAGGAATTTCCCTGATTACCTCATCGGTATCAGTATTGATAACCTTAATAGAAACTCTCTTTGTATCCTCATGATAGGAGAATTCGCATTTTGTATGCTCTGTAAGCTTTGAATTAACCTCAGCAATTCTGTTTCTTACCTTCTGGCTCTTCTCGATATTCTCTTCCAACAGGCTTTCCTGATTATTCTTTGCTGCAGGCTGTACAGAAGGCTTTACCTCTGTTCTTTTTACCTCCGGTGCAGGCTGAGGCTCTGCTGCTTTTTTGGCTTCCATGCCTTGAGTGCTGGGCTGCGGCTTTTGAATATTATTGTACAAACTGTTGCCTACCGATGAAATGTTATCAATTCCCATTGCTACACCCTTCCTTTCTAAAAAAAATTTGCTTCCATGCTTTTCTTGTCAAACCTATAGTTATAATATTCCCTATTTAGTATATCGCCACAAGTGCCACAAAAGTTAGTCAAAAAAGATAAAATTTTTATAAAAAAAATATATAAAAGCCCCCAGTATCATTTGTAATACTGATATCTAATTTTGTCATCTTAACTTAATGACATTGCGCTTCTGCCCCTTTTTTTCGTTGTGTTTACCTCGATTACGAGATTTTTATCGGCTGCTTTTTACAGCCCTTTGCGTCGATTTTGGAGTTGAGAAAGTGTTAAAATGCCGATTTTTGGTTTGGTCACTTAAAATCTTAAAAGAAGTTCGTTCCTTTTTCTATAACAATTTTTATTTACACAAAATATTATACACTATCAACTTGACAGCTACATTTTGGCTATGTTAAATTGAGCATAAGTAATAGGTTTAATATGTTATAATGGCATGGAGGTGGTACTATGAAAGAAAAAAAACGATTACATAGGATTCTATTATTTGTTATGGTGTTATTGTTTGCTATGCTCATTTCTGACAAAGATGTACCGGCGTCACAAGTCATTAGCCTTGGCAGTATAAGTAAGGCTCATTGTTATCATATGCAATCTAATGAAACTAATTTTTCTTTTGTTCCGCAATATTCGGGAAGCTATATC
>JAZUHR010000229.1:0-2386 GCA_045641825.1 Lachnospiraceae bacterium | reverse complement strand
CGACATGGCTACGATCCGACTTGAAAAAACGGCATGGCCGCTTTGCTTATCAACATTCTTGTATTATGTGCAGGAGTCGCATCTTTTATCGCCGGTGCTGTCTCACTGGAAACTACTTCATCGGGATTCGGAGGCGCGCTTATTGCCCTGGGCGCAGTGATAGTGGGTCTGGGCTGGATTCCTCTTCTCGGCCTCAAGGTAATCAAGCCGCAGGAGGCGCTTGTGCTTACTCTTTTCGGCACCTATAAGGGTACTCTCAGAGAGCCCGGCTTTTACTTCGTGAATCCTTTCTGTACCGCTATCAATCCCGCTGCCGGCACCAAGCTTGCCCAGAGTGGCGATAACAGAGGTGTGAGTACCGTAAAGACCAATCCTGACGGCGTTCAGGTCCAGCTGGATGCTTACAACAAGCGAATTTCCCTTAAGGCTATGACCTTGAACAACGGTCGCCAGAAAATCAATGACTGCCTCGGCAATCCTATCGAAATCGGTATCGCAGTTATCTGGAAGGTGACAGACACAGCGAAGGCTGTTTTCAACGTAGATAACTATAAGGAATACCTCTCTCTGCAGTGTGATTCCGCCCTTAGAAACATCGTTCGAATTTACCCCTATGACATAGCCAAGGATGTCGACACTACAGGCGATGGCCAGGCAGATGAGGGCAGCTTACGCGGTTCTGCCGAGGTAGTGGCCAAGCGAATCAAAGATGAAATCCAGTCCAAGGTAGTAGACGCAGGTCTTGAAATCATCGATGCCAGAATCACTTATCTGGCTTACGCTCCGGAGATTGCTTCAGTTATGCTCCAGCGTCAGCAGGCCTCCGCTATAATCGACGCCAGAAAGATGATTGTGGATGGTGCTGTGGGAATGGTGGAAATGGCTCTCGACAGACTTAACGACAAGAACATTGTAAATCTGGATGAAGAGAGAAAGGCTGCGATGGTATCGAATCTTCTCGTGGTATTATGCGGAAACCACGATGCACAGCCTATAGTTAATTCAGGAAGCCTGTACTAATGGCAGAAAAGAAACAGATTCCTTTAAGACTGTCTGAAAAATTATATTCAGACATAGCCGCATGGGCAGAGGACGATTTCAGATCAGTGAACGGACAGATAGAGTATCTGCTTTCTGAATGTGTCAGACAGCGAAAAAAGGACGGAAAATACGTAGGTCAGGAAATAGATGTCCCACCGCAGCTGGACATAAAGTGAGGTTTTTATGAATAAGCCATATATTAAAATCAGTCACGTAATTGTAGAAATAGCAGGCTATTTGTTTTTATTGGCATCCATCATATTCGCACTTATAAAGGCTGCCAGCATAGAGGGTGAAATCCCCACGCACTATAATTTACAGGGTGAAATAGACGGTTACGGTTCGCCTTACACCCTGCTGGTGCTGCCTCTTATTATGCTCCCCACATTTATTTTACTAAGTCTGGTAGTACATCTGGTTTCAGTAAGGCATTGGAACATGCCCTTTACAGTGAAGCCCGAGAACGCTATCACGGTTTACAGCGATATGGCCATGATGATTCCCATCATGCAGCTCCTGTCAGGTATTTACACTCTGTTCGAGACTATACTTTTTGCGGATCCCAATCACGGCAGTCTCAGCATTACCATTGTGTATGTCGCCCTGCTGTTTATCGCAATCATCGTACAGCTTGTCCTGGCCACCCGCCACAATCGTATGTAAATATACGCGAAAAAGCATTTTAAAAACTCGCAATTAGTGTGATTCTAATTGCGAGTTTTTTATCCTGCGGCTTCTAAATCAATCGGTCCCTGCCCTGCTCTGTAAACGCATATCGGCAGTTTCCAATATTTCAACTTTTATGTCAAGGATAGCATTACTTATTAGCAATAGCAACCCAGGTGGTAATCGCTACAAGCAGGGGATTGCTTGAATATTCTTTAATACCTCTACTCTAATGCTTATCTATATCCGGCACAATATGCAACACCTTATGGAATGGACTAAATGATGCGGAGAAGTTCCTCTGTAGTAGTTACATCAGTAGCATATTTTTACCGTCCTTAGGCGACTTTAATTTCAGTTGGTGACAATTTGTAACCAACTGATTTCCCTCTTCGACCATTCTCAATTTTGTAACTTTCCGCTAATTGGCTAATCAATGATTGGTCAATTACCCGCTCATAAGCATTTCCAAATCTATATCAAGAGCATCATTCAGAATCCCACAGTTGCCTATATGAATTAATTTCCCAAGCAATCATTTCTGGGTATATCGGATAATAGTATCTACATATCTTTTTGAATAGTAGCAACATTCTTTTATCACTACAAAAATCTAACATCCTGTCCAATGTATATTCTACTTCGTCTTCAGATGCTGTTTTAGCACATAAAACATTTG
>JAZUHR010000228.1:0-8168 GCA_045641825.1 Lachnospiraceae bacterium | reverse complement strand
TTCCTTTCCTGGAGATGGTTCTTTACGGAACAATGGAAATGTACGCACCGTACTCCAACTTCTCCTTCTACACACAGGACTGCGTCCTTAGAATGATCGATTACGGTATTTCTCCTTCCTTCATTCTTTCAGAAGAGCCTTCCTACCTGCTCTCTGATACCTTCTCTTTCGACCTCTACTCTACAGAGTACGATCTTTACAAAGAGATGATCCAGAACATTTACGGACAGGTAAACGGAGCCCTCTCTGAAGTATATGATATGGAGTGGACAGACAGAAGCGTTCCTGAAGCAGGCGTTGTTATCAACACCTACAAGGATGGCGCTACTACCAAATACGTAGTTATTAACTACACAGAAAAAGCTGTTACCTACCAGGGAATTACAGTACCTGCAGAGTCAGCAGCAGTTGCAAAATAACGATTGGGCTCAGGTCCATCGGGAGGTTTATTCATGGCTAAGAAAGAAAAGAAACTTCATAGAGGACGTTCTCTTGAAAAGCGTCAGACCAGCAGAGGATATGCATTCATGTTTCCTTGGATTCTGGGATTTGTAATATTCACACTGGCGCCCTTCATAGCGACCATCTACCTTTCATTTATGAATGTAGATTCCACGGTAAACGGCTATGTCATCACTCCTGTGGGCTTGTCCAACTACTACACGGCATTTTTCAAAAATACCGAATTTGTACCGGCACTTATCTCCTTTGTGGCAATGGTAGTGCCATACACCTTCGTTATTATCGTAGTAGCCTTTATCATGGCTTACCTTCTGAACAAAATCAATATAGGTAAGGGCCTTATGAGAACTATCTACTTTCTTCCGGTTATCATTATGTCCGGTCCTGTTATGAGCCAGATTCTTGATGACGCTGATGAAGCTATCCTGGCTGCACAGGGCGTAGATAAGTCTACAAACGTATTCATTCTTCAGGTCCTTTCACAGTATTCACCGGCTTTATCCAATTTCCTTGACGGAATGTTTAATCAGCTGACAATGATTCTGTGGTTTACCGGTATTCCGATTGTACTTTTCATCAGTGCTTTGCAGAAAATCAATCCTTCTCTCTATGAGGCGGCCAAGATCGATATGGCAAATGAATGGCAGATCCTCTGGAAGATAACAATTCCTATGGTCAAGCCTACAGCACTGGTTGCTACAATCTTCATCATCGTTCAGCTGGGAACATACGATTCAACAGCAATTTACAACATCATTATCACCGCAACAGGTAACACGAACGGTGGTCTTGGTTTCGCAGCTACCTATTCATGGATTTACTGCATTTTGGTACTTATTATCATTGGAATAGCATTTTTACTCTTTAAAGACAGAGACCGTGAGGTAAGAGTATGAGCAAAGCAAAGGTTAAAATCAAACAGAAAAAGAACGCAAAGTGGTACATTAATTTGGTATCAAAAATCGCCATTTATTTCGTTCTCATAGTAGTCGGCTTTGTTTATCTCGAGCCTATCTTCAAGATGGTGGCAAAGTCCATCATGTCGGCCAAGGACGTTATCGATCCTTCCGTTACATGGATTCCTAAGAATTTTTCAATTAACAACATCAAGGTTGCAGCAAGAGTTCTGAAGCTGGGCACCACACTTAAGAATTCCATTCTCTGGTCCGCAGGCCTGGCTCTGGGACAGACATTTGTTTCATCACTTACAGGCTTTGCTTTCTCCAGATATAAGTTTAAGGGCCGTAACTTCTGGTTCTTCATGCTCATCGTAGCCTTCATCATTCCTATACCTGTACTTATGGTTCCCAGACTTATGATGTTTGTTACAGTGCAGCAGACACTTAAGTTCCAGCTCATCGGTACTGTTTACCCACAGCTCCTCATGGCATACTTCGGACAGGGTGTTTATTCTACAGTACTTGTCCTGATTTTCTACACAGCCTTCAATATGATTCCGAAGGTTCTGGATGAAGCCGCAGAAATCGACGGAGCATCAGCTCTCAAGGTTTACTGGTTCATCGTAGTAAAGATGTCTGCAACTACCATCCTGGTAGTATTCCTCTTCTCCTTCGTATGGAACTGGAATGAGACATATGTTACAGGCACACTGCTTAGAAACAACATTCAGCTTCTTCCCGGAAAGCTCGCTCTCTTTAATTCGGAGTTCGAGGGTGTGGCTAATGCTGTAGGCGGTGCTTTCAAGAACAACGAAGCATACAAAATGGCCGGTACACTGATTTCCATTTCTCCACTGCTTCTTCTTTACCTCTTCGTACAGAGATGGTTCATACAGGGTATTGAAAATACCGGTATTACAGGAGAATAAAACTCCATTTAGTTACCTTTATTCGATAAAAGGAGCAAAAATGAAAAAACAATTCAGAACAATTGCACTTTTACTGGCGTTCGTTATGGTAAGCGGCTGCGGAGCAAAGGGAAATCCTGCAACTCCTACAGCTGAGCCGACAGCTGAGCCTACTCCCACTTCTGCTATACAGCTCCCACCGGGAGTCGGGCCTATAAACACTCCGGCTCTTAATCAGGGAGATATAAAGGCGAAGGGCTATGACTATGATTATGGCAGCCTTACTTATGACCTGGTATGGTCAGACGAGTTCGACGTAGACGGCAAGCCTGACACATCCAAGTGGAATTACCAGACAGGTGGCGGTGGCTGGGGCAATAACGAGCTTCAGACCTATACCAAGGGCGACAATGCCGAGATCAAGGACGGTATCCTGGTACTTACACTTCGTAAGGAAGAGGACGGCAGAGTAACATCTACCAGAATGAACACAAGCCGTAAGGGCGACTGGACATACGGTAAATTCGAAATAAGAGCAAAGCTTCCGTCCGGTAAGGGCACATGGCCTGCTATCTGGATGATGCCTACCAATTCCGTTTACGGTGGCTGGCCGAAGTCCGGTGAAATCGACATTATGGAGCACGTAGGCTATCATCAGAACTACGTTTCCTCCAGTGTTCATACACTGAGCTACTATCACAAGATCGGTACTCAGAAGACCAAAGAAACAAGAAAAGACGGTGTAAGTGAAGACTTCCACACATACACCCTGGAATGGCTGCCTGATAAGATTATTACATACGTAGATGGCGTCAAGCTTTTTACCTTTAATCCTACTCAGTACAAGACTAATCCTACCAAGGACGAGTGGCCATTCGATCAGAACTTCCATCTGATTTTAAACATCGCCTGGGGCGGTGACTGGGGTGGCGCAATGGGCGTAGATGAAAGCGCACTGCCTACCACTATGGAAGTTGATTACGTAAGAGTTTACCAGAGTAAAGAAATTAAGGCTGCCGTAGAGGCGCACAATAATAAGTAATGAATTGAGGTACTCCCATGAGCAATTATGTTCTTTCCGGAGACAAATTTGAAATCTCCAACTACACAAAGGTATCCCCATTTTCCAGCTTCCTTCCGGGCGTAGCAGGCGTTGACGGTATTCCGATCTGGGCCTTCTATACCAACAGAGGACAGGGTATTAACAGCTTCGGTATCAACCACAAGGGTGATGCCATCATGGAATTTAACCCGGCTAATACCGCATATGAAAACACACCTGTAAAGGGCTTCAGAACCTTTGTAAAGGTTGATGGTGAGTACTTTGAGCCTTTCTGCACATACGCTGATGTAAAGAGACAGATGGCAATCGAGATGAATGTTCTCTCCGTATCAGAAGAGAGCCACGGCCTTAAGATTACAGTCAGCTACTGTATTCTTCCTCATGAAAATGTTGGCGGCCTTTTAAGAAAGGTTACAGTTGAAAATATCTCGGGCAGCGCCAAGAAGATTGAGCTCCTTGACGGTATGGCACAGATCATTCCTTACGGTATCCAGAATGGCCAGTACAAGGAGATGAGTAACCTCTTCAAGAGCTGGGCAGATATTAAGAATATTGAAAATGAAGCACCTCTTTTTGCCATGAGAGCATCATCAGATGACTCTGCAGAAGTTACCGAGATAGAAGGCGGCTACTTCTATACAGCAGCAATGGCAGGTGAGAGACTTCACATCGTATATGACAAGCGTGTTGTATTCGGTCAGGAAGACAGCATGGTAATGCCTGCAGGCTTTATCGAGAAGTCTTTTGCTGATATTAAGAATGCGGCGCAGTGCTTTGCAAACAAGGTTCCTTGTGCCTTCGCTACAGTTGAGACAGATCTTGCGGCAGGTGCAAAGGCAGAATTTGTAGCTCTTGTAGGCTTTGCACAGAGCATAGAGCTTTTGAACGAGAAGGCAGCAGCTATCCTTGATCTTCAGTACGTAGACAGAAAATTCCAGGAAGCAAGAGCACTTACAGATGAACTTACTTCCAGAGTAGATACACATACAGCAAACCCTGTTTTTGACAAGTACATCAGACAGAGCTATCTGGACAATTTCCTTCGTGGCGGTTATCCATATGTATTTAAAAACGATGACGGAAATTCAGTAGTTCACCTTTTCTCAAGAAAGCACGGCGATCCTGAGCGTGACTACAATTTCTTCTCCACAGCAGGTGAGTATTTCTCCCAGGGTAACGGTAACTACAGAGACGTATGTCAGAACAGACGTATGGATGTTACTCTGAATCCTGAGATCGGCGATTTCAACATCTGGCAGTTTTATTCCTATATCCAGGTAGACGGCTACAATCCTCTTGAAATCAGACCTTCCACCTTCACTATTAAGGCTAAATGCAAGAATGATGCCATCAAGCTCATTTTAAGCGATACAGACGATAAGAATGGTGTTCTGGAAAAGGTTATAAATAAGGCCTTCACTCCGGGTGAAATCACCAATGCCATCTCCAAGAATGCTATTACGGTAAAGGGCTCAGAGATTGAGTTCGCCGAGAAACTCATTGCTATGTCCGACGAGCAGTTTGAGGCTACCTTCGGCGAAGGCTACTGGAGCGATCACTGGGATTACAATCAGGATCTTATCGATGACTATTTAAGCATTTTCCCTGAAAAGGAGAAGGAACTTCTTTTCAGCCATGAAAAGTATAAGTTCTACAACAGCCCTGTAACTATCAGACCTCGTAAGGACGCATATGTACTCAGCAAGGGTAAGGCACGTCAGTACGGTTCACTCTGGTGGCATGAGGGTAAAAAGAAGGAAGAGGGCTTTGATCCTGCTCGTACCAACTGGCTGAAGAACGATGACGGCACAGTAGTTACAAGTAATCTTTACGGCAAACTCCTTACTCTTATTCTGAACAAGTTGACACTTCTTGATAATGAGCAGCTTGGTCTGGAGATGGAGGGCGGTAAGCCGGGCTGGAACGACGCTATGAACGGTCTTCCGGGACTTTTCGGCAGCGGTATGCCTGAGACCATCGAACTTAAGCGTACTATTGATTACACTCTTCGTGCTACAGAGAAATTTGTAAATGAAGTTAAGACCGTAATGCTTCCTACAGAGCTGGTTTCCCTTTTTGAAGAGGTTAGCAGCATAATAGAGTTAAACGTTCGCGGCTTTGAGATGTGGGACAAGTTGTGTGTTGTTCGTGAGCGTCACAGAATGGCTACACTCAGAAGACTCACAGGTGAGAGAGAAGAACTCATACTTGCCGATGTGCTGGAATTCCTTAAGGCTGCATCAAATCTCCTTGCTGACAGCATTGCGAGAGCCCTTGAAATCGGCGAAGGCATTATGCCTACATACATTACCTACGAAGCAACAGAGTTTGAGGTGATTAAGGACAGAGACGGTAACGAAGTAATTTCTCCTTACGGCCTTCCTTCAGTAAAGGTAAAGGCATTCAAGAGAAATGACGTTCCTAAGTTCCTTGAAGGTCCTGCAAGACTTTTGGCAGCTTCATCTGCAGCAGACATTGAGAGAAATAAGAAAATGGCTGCATGCATTAAGAATAGTGATATTTACGATTCCAAACTGGGCATGTACAAGACTTCCGAGTCTATCGAGAGAATGTCCATGGAAAACGGCCGTGTCAGAGCGTTTACTCCTGGCTGGCTGGAAAGAGAAAGCGTATTCCTTCACATGGAATATAAGTACTTACTTGGCCTCTTCAAGGCCGGTCTGTACGACGAGTACTACGAAGCCATCAGAACCGCTCTTGTACCTTTCATCTCCCCCGATGTTTACAAGAGAAGTACACTTGAAAACTCCTCCTTCATTGCTTCAAGTGCTAACCCTGATGAGTCTGTTCATGGTCAGGGCTTCGTAGCCAGACTTTCCGGCTCCACAGTAGAAGTTATTTCTATGTGGAAGCTTATGTTTATAGGCAATGGTGGCTTCAAGAATGAGAACGGCGAGCTTAAGTTCACATTCAAGCCACTCCTTGCAAAGAATTTCTTCGATGAGGAGAATACAGCTTCAATTAACTTCTGTGGCTGTTGCATCAAGTACGTTAACAAGTCAGGCAAGAATACCTGGGAGGATTCAGTAAAGGTTACCAACATCACTGTCCAGGGCGCTACTTTGGCTAATGTTAACGGTGATACTCTGGATACAGAGCTGGCTACTCTTTTACGAGAGGGCAAGCTTACTGAAATCGTAGCAGAAATCAACTAATCTTTTTACAAAATCAAGTGACGCCTGCTGCGATAGCGCGGCGGGCGCTACTTTTAAGGAGACCTGGGAGGTAAAACATGTTCACATATTTACCGGAAAATGCAGACCGCTTTAAGGATTATAAGCTGGTGTGGGAAGACAATTTTGAGACTGACGGTGCAGTGGATCCCGAAAAATGGTTCTGCGAGAACGGAAACAGATGGGCCAACAATGAATCTCAGGCTTATACCAACCGTCTTTCCAATGTCTGTGTCAGAAATGGCCAGCTGGTTATCACTGCCCTTAAAGAAGACTTTATGGAGAGAAATTATACCTCCGCCCGTATCAATACCCGTGGCAAAAAGGAATTTAAGTACGGCTACTTTGAGATAGAAGCCAAGCTCCCGGAGGCAGTCGGCACATGGCCGGCCTTCTGGTTCATGCCTACAGACTGCCCGCCTGTCAGATGGCCGCTTTGCGGAGAGATCGACATGATGGAGCATACTCTGGTGGAGAAGGACGTTATCGTCTATTCCCTGCACTCAGACAAGCATAATCACGCCAATCCCAATACCATACAGCACAGCACCAAGGTCCTTAAAAAAGGTTCTGTGGACGGCTATCACAAGTATGGAATGGAGTGGACAGAGGATCACATCGAGTATTTTTACGACGGTGAGTCTGTCTGCAAATATGAAAAAGCCCTGGAAAATCAGGACGAGTTGGAGCTCTGCTGGCCCTACGATAAGCCCTATTACATGATTATAAATGTGGCAGTAGGCGGATTTATGGGTGGCCCTATCCGTGATTCTGAGCTTCCATGCGAGATGCTGGTAAATTACGTAAGAGCGTACGAGAAATAATTTTTGACTGATTAGGAGATACATCATGAATTTCGGACCTGTTCCTGAACTTAAAGACATTTGCCGACAGGCAGCAGCAGAGGCTTGCGTACTGCTGGAAAATAAGAATAATTTGCTGCCCATCACAAGTGCAGACAAGGTAGCCCTCTTTGGACGTATAGCAGTGAACTACTACCGTACAGGTACAGGCTCCGGCGGTAATGTCAAGGTATCCTACGAGACCAATGTTTTAGACGGCCTCAAGGACTATCCTGAGATTAAAATCGATGAAGAACTCCTCTCTATATACAAAAAATGGATTGAGACACATCCTTTTGATAATGGTAACGGCATGTGGGCTTCCGAGCCTCTTCACCAGGCAGAAATGCCTCTGGAAGATGCCGTAGCCGCGAAGAGTGCAGAGAGCTGCAACAAGGCCCTGATTTTCATAGGTCGTACATCCGGTGAGGATAAGGACAATCTGGATGAGCCCGGCAGCTACCGCCTCACATCCGATGAAAAGCAGATGATCAAGACAGTCTGCAAGCACTTTGAGCACGTAGGTATTATCTATAATGTGAGCAACGTTATGGATATGACCTGGATGACAGAGAACTTTACCTACGGACACATAGATTCAGCCCTTATCTGCTGGCAGAGTGGCCAGGAGGGCGGTAACGGTCTTGCGGATGTACTGGTTGGCAAGGTAAATCCTTCAGGATGTCTCCCTGATACAGTGTGCAGGAATCTTAACAGTCATCCTGCCGACAAGAATCACGCCGATCCGATCTTTGACCTTTTTGAAGAGGACATCTACGAAGTCGGATCGTAGCCATGTC
>JAZUHR010000227.1:0-3290 GCA_045641825.1 Lachnospiraceae bacterium | reverse complement strand
CCATCCATTCCTTTTGCTCTCGATAAGGTGGTGCAGAAGTGTATGCAGAAGCACCCTGAAAACAGATATTCCAATGCTTCAGAGCTTATTATGGATCTTAAGCATTCCATCACCAATCCTGATGGTAATTTTGTTCATATCAATGACGGTATGGAAAGGGTTTCAGATCCTACCAGAACCTTCACTGAGGACGAGATTAATGAGATAAAGAGTGCTACCATTGCCTCCAGTTTTTTCCGTGATACTAAGAAGGATTCACAGATGATCCGTAAGGAGAAGGAGGAACTGGACACAGTAGATTCCGGCTGGGAGAAGGCAATCGTTATTTTAAGTATCCTTGCCTGTATCGCTCTTACCTGTGGTATTGTATTCCTGGCTATTAAGTTTTTCGGTATAGATAACTTAAAACCGGGATTCAGACCTACACCTTCCGCAACACCTGTAATTCAGAATACACCGATGCCTACAGATATTGTGGCAGTAGATACACCTACACCGCTTCCTACTTCTGTAGTAAAGCAGACCATGCCGGGACTTATTGGTATGACCTTCGAGGAAGCCAAGGAAGTACTTAAGGGATATGGTAATTTTGATATAAGACGTGTGGATGAGTATTCCTCCAATGAACCAAACAAGATTTATCAGCAGTCACCTTCCGCATGGGGAGATCTGACTGAGGGACAGGTAGTTATTCTTACTGTTTCCGTGGGTCTTGAGGCAGTGGCTATTCCGGACGTAGTAGGATATACTCAGGAAGCAGCATTCCAGAGCCTTAAGAGTATGGGCTTCAACCCTATTTACGTATATGAGGCATCTTCAGGTATTGCTGAGGGCTACGTAATCGATACAGAGCCTCACTTTGGTGAGAGTCTGCAAAAGGGCGAGGATATTATCATCAAGGTATCCCGCGGTCCGGCAGTAAATATGCTTACCATGATTAGCCTTTTGGGTAAGCAGCTGGAGGAAGCTATTGCCCTGCTTGAAGAGATGGGACTTCAGATAGGTGAAGTTACCAGAACTCCTATTTCAAAGGACAATCAGGTAGAAAATGCGGTTTACAGACAGAGTGTACCTCAGGGTGAAAAGGTAATGGAGAGCACACCGATTAACGTATCGATTTATGTTACTCCTTCACCGACACCTACAGATACACCTACACCTGAGCCTACAAACACACCTACACCGACACCTACCGAAGCTCCTGAGCCGACTAATACTCCGGAGCCAAGTCCTACACCTACAGCCATTCCAACACCTGTGCCTACCGATGCACCTGCTCCTACAGATCCGGCTCCGGATACTGAGACACCGGCTTCAGGTGAAACAGCAGCTCTTGATTTTATAAATGATATTTTAAAGCTTATAAACATTCGCAATCGGGAGAGTATAATTGACAGGCAGAATAGTTAAATTACTGGGAGGATTGTATTTTGTCCTCTCGGAAGGAACTACATATGAATGCAAGCCCAAAGGGGTTTTTCGTAAAATGAACGTTAAACCCCTTGTGGGTGATTTTGTAACGCTCGAACTGTTACCTGACGGTTCGGGCCTTATTTTGGATGTTTTGGAACGCAGGTCTTCGCTTATTCGCCCGGAAGTAGCGAATGCGGACCATGCGCTTTTATTTTTTGCTGCGGCGTCTCCAAATCCTTCTCTGAATCTGGCAGACCGCTTTCTTATCAATATGCAGGCTTACAAGCTGCCGGTGACTATAGCCTTCAATAAGGTTGATCTCATAGAGACGGCTGAGGAAAAACGCTTGACCGAGGCTTTTTCGGGCTCGGGCTATCAGGTGAAATTCCTGTCCTTGAAAGAGAATATCGGAGTAGAAGAAGTGCTTGAGACATTAAGGGGGCACACTACGGTAATGGCCGGGCCCTCCGGAGTAGGGAAATCCTCCTTTGTCAATCGCGCGCTGGGGCTCAATAAATGTGAGACCGGAGACATCTCGGAGAAAATCGGGCGAGGGAAAAACACCACAAGGCATTCGGAACTCATGAGAATAGATGATGAGTCCTGGATATTTGATACTCCCGGCTTTACATCCTTTGATCTGACGGATATAGAAGCGGGAGATCTGCAGCATTATTATCCGGAGATGGCTGAAGTGTTCGGAGAATGCCGTTTTACAGGCTGTGTTCACATAAATGAACCTGATTGTGCAGTAAAAAATAAGTTGACTCAAGGGAAAATATCCCCTGTAAGATATGAAAATTATAAAATGCTTTATGAAGAACTTAAAAAAAGAAAGAAGTATTAGAATGAACATTTTATCACCATCAATTTTAGCGGCAGACTTTAATCATTTGGGGCAGGATATTCAGGCTATTGCCGATGCCGGTGTAAGCTGGGTACACGTAGACGTGATGGACGGTGTATTTGTACCGCAGATAAGCTTTGGCATGCCTGTTATGGCGAGTATCAGAAAAGAAACCAGCCTGTTTTTCGACACACATCTTATGATTGTGGAGCCGGAGAGATACATTGAGGACTTTAAGAAGGCCGGGGCTGATGGACTTACCATTCATGTTGAGGCTACGAAATGCGTCAGAGAATGCCTTGGGAAAATCAAGGAATGCGGCATGAAGGCCGGGCTTTCACTGAATCCTGAGACTGACGTGAAGGAAGTGCTTCCCTATGTGGCTGACTGCGACTTGATTCTGGTAATGAGCGTGCATCCGGGCTTTGGCGGCCAGAAATTCATTCCTGAGACCCTTGAAAAAGCAAGAATTTTAAGAGAAGAGATAGACAGGGTGAATCCGTCCTGCCGTCTGGAGATTGATGGCGGTATCAATGCTTCCAACGTGAAAGAGGTGCTGGAAGCAGGCGTAGATACTGTAGTGGCAGGAACTGCTGTTTTTAAAGGTGATATCGAAGAAAATGTGAAGGTCTTTAATGAGATACCATGATATGCTTTATTTGCCCTGAAATAGCGAAAAATAATGAAGAGTCACTAACTGTGTTGAAGCGGTTGGTGGCTCGTTCTAATATAGGAACACATCGTGTTCTCCTATTTTTTTTGCTAAAATTTTCATTTTGAGACTAATATCATTAATTTTCGAAATAAATTGATGACTGGAAATTAGTTGCTATGCAACACGTGCTCGGCGCGGATCATCTTGTAAGCGAGCTACTTTATTATTAATAATTTTAAATTTACGGAATATTAATTGAATTTTCGCAAGGGATGGGTACAATTAGAACGACTAAATATAAAGGAGAACTTCTCTTATGAAAAGAAAAGTCTTATCAGCTGTATTAATTAGTGCTTTTGTTCTTGCTTCATGTGG
>JAZUHR010000226.1:0-4055 GCA_045641825.1 Lachnospiraceae bacterium | reverse complement strand
ATCCGAATGAATTACCTTGAGAGGAAGGTTAATAATAGATGCATAATGACTTAGCTGATCCACAGCAGCAATTCTGTAAGTATCTGCCGTGAAAAGAGCCACCTTGGCCTTTAAGGAAAACTTTAGTGCCGATGCCAGCTTTGCGATGGTGGTAGTCTTGCCTACACCGGTGGGACCTATGAAGAAAATGAATTTTGTCTTTCCTTCTTCCAATTCAATAGTCTTGGTCTGGCCCATTTTAAGCACCAGTTTCTGGTAAACATTTGACAAAATTGTCTTTACATCGGAATCCGGACGTATAGACTGCTCGATTTCAGAAAGAAGCTTATTTGCATATACTTCTTCCACTTCATTGGCAATAAGCTTGTTGTAAATCATTTTTACACAGGCCATAGCAGGACTTTCCGAAAGCTTATCTTCCTTCCCGGCAACAGGCGCACTCTTATGCACCTCCGCAGCCGGCTGATCCTTTGACTGCTTTTCCAGCATATTCTGGATACCGTCAAGCACCTGTTCAATAGGAAATGACTTATCGGAAGCATTATTGCTTTCCTCACGAAGTCCTGAATTATTCTTTCTTACGAAATCTCCCGCTCCCTGAGAATAGAGCTTTGCGGAAAAAGCAGATCCCGGAGTCTCTGTGGATACAGGCTTCTTGGTATAGACTTGATTATCGTCAACAGACGCAGTTACCTCTACCGATGGCTTTTTAAAAAGTTTAAAAATGCCATTTGGCTTAATGGTTCTTATGTGTGTGATTATTACGTCCTTTCCCAGCTCAGCCTTGGCTTTCTCCAGGGCTTCCTGCTCGGTCTGGGCGGTATATTTTTTCATTAGCATGTCAGTATGTCACCATCCCCACTGATTGAAGTTCAACATTAGATTCAATTTCATTATAAGAAATCACTACCAGGTCCGGGAAATAGTCCTTGGTAAGTCTCTTAAAATACATTCTCACGATAGGAGAAGTTATGATAATCGGGTTAGAGCCCAGATTTTCCAGCTTTTCCGCTTCTGCCTTCACAGAGCGCATAAGCTTCTGATTTCTGTCGGGATCCATAGCTATGTAAGAGCCCTGCTCTGTCTGCTTTACAGCCCCCATAATATCCTGCTCGCACTTAGGGTCCAGAGTAACCACATTGGTAGACTGATTATCAGGGAAATACTTGTTGGAAATAAAACGCTTTATACTGGGTGACTGACGAACATATTCAGTCAATACATCAGTATCCCTGGTAGATGCCGAGTAGTCAGCCAATGTTTCAAAAATAGTTACCAGATCTCTTATGGAAATACCTTCACGAAGCATATTCTGCAATACCTTCTGTACTTCACCTATGCCCATAAGCTTAGGAATAAGTTCTGTAACAACAGTGGAATTGTTTTCCTGAAGATTTGTAACCAGATTCTGTACATCCTGACGGGTAAGAAGCTCGTCCAAATGACGCTTAATAATCTCTGTAAGGTGAGTCGCAATAATAGAAGGAGGATCCACAACGGTATAGCCGAAGGATTCTGCTCTTTCACGCTGGCTCTCAGTAATCCAGATAGCCGGCAGATGGAAGGAAGGCTCAAAGGTAGGAATACCAGTGATTTCAGCCTCAACATATCCGGGATTCATAGCCATATAATGGTCAAAAAGAATCTCGCCGTCAGATACCTGAATACCCTTGATTTTTATAATATACTGATTGGGATTAAGCTGAATGTTATCTCGCATTCGGATTGTTGGTACTACGCAGCCATATTCAAGAGCAATCTGTCTACGAATAAGAATTACTCGGTCAAGAAGATCACCGCCCTGATTAGCATCGGCCAGAGGAATAATACCGTAACCAAATTCAAGCTCAATAGAGTCCACATTCAAAAGTGAAACAACATTTTCCGGCTTTCTGATTTCCTCGGCACTCTGTTCTACTTCTGACACTTCCGTCTCTACGCTCTCTACCTTCAGCTTGTTGTTCATAACAAAGCCGGCTCCCAAAAAAGCAACGCCGTAAATAGAGAAAATGAAAGGAAGTGGAGTAAAGCCCAAAATAGTCATGGCGCCACCCACAGCCATAAGTACCTTAGGAGTGGTAAAAAGCTGACCGATAAGGAGGTCGCCTGTATCGCTTTCCTTGGACACCTTGGTAACTATAATACCTGTTGAAAGAGATATTAAAAGTGAAGGAATCTGAGATACCAGACCATCACCTATAGTCAAAATACCATACTGCTCAAAGGCAGAACCTACATCCTGACCGCCACGCAGCATACCCATGGCGATACCGCCCACAAGGTTAATAATTGTAATCAAAATTCCGGCTGTAGCATCACCCTTTACATACTTGGTAGCACCATCCATGGCGCCGAAGAAGGTGGATTCATCCTGAAGAGCCTGACGCTTGGCCTGAGCTTCTTTATCCGTGATGGCTCCGGCGTTCAATTCGGAGTCAATGGACATCTGTTTACCGGGCATGGCATCCAGAGTAAATCTTGCAGATACTTCCGCTACTCGTTCAGAACCACGGTTGATGACCATGAACTGAACAATTATAAGTATTACGAAAACGATGGCACCGATAATCAAATCACCGCCGCCAACGAAATTACCGAAAGCCAGTACAACATTGCCCGCATTTCCGTTATTTAAAATATTTCTCGTGGAAGAAACATTTAAGGAAATACGAAATACCGTTGTAAAAAGCAGCATTGTCGGGAAGGCCGACATGGAAAGCACATCCGGACTGAACATTGCTGTAAAAAGAATAATAAGTGAAATGGCAATATTAAATGCCATAAGTACATCAAGAAGCATGGGAGGCAGCGGAATAATAAGGAAAAGTATCGCTGCCAAAATATATACAGCTACAAATACATCATTTCTTTTCATATTTTCCTCCTCTCCTGTTAAAAATATTATTTTAATACGATAGCTTCACTTGAGCTATCAGCCTGTTTTCCTTTAAGACTAAATTTTAGCTTATCCTATCAGCCTGTTTTACCCTTAAGCCCATATACATAAGCCAGTACTTCTGCCGTAGTCTGATACAGCTCTTCGGGAATCTGGGAATCAACATCCACATTGTAATAAAGCATACGGGCAAGAGCCTTGTTTTCCACAATAGGTACATTGTTTTCTCTGGCGATTTCCTTAATTTTCTGAGCCATATAATCGGCGCCCTTGGCAGTAAGTATAGGTGCCGAAGCCTTTTCTTTATCATATTTGATGGCACAGGCAAAATGCGTAGGGTTGGTGATTACCACATCCGCATCCGGAACAGCCTTTCTCATGGCAGCCTGTGAGGACTGTCTCATTCGCTGCTTCATCTTGTTCTTAACTTCCGGATTACCTTCCATCTGCTTAAATTCTTCTTTAACTTCCTGTTTGGACATTCTCATATCTTTTTTGAATTTAAAGTAATGATAAATGTAGTCAATTAGACCAATTCCCAAATAAAAAGCCGATATCTTAATACCCATACCAAGGATAAAATTTCCTATATAGGTAACTGCGGACATAAGCCCTAAATCGTACATGATTTTTAGCTTTTCCACCTCGCCTATAATTGTATTATAAGCAATTATAAAAATAAGTACAATCTTTACAATATCTTTTATAAGTTCGAAAATTTTGTCCGCGGAAAAAATTCTTTTGAAGCCCTTCATAGGACTTATCTTATCCAGTTTGGGCTGCAAAGTTTTCGGCGCAGGCTTCCATTTTACCTGCATTACATTTACCAGAAATGCCACCAGAAAAGCTATGGCGAGAAGAGGTAAAAGTGTAATCAGAATACGAATAAGCGCCTGATTGGTAAAAGCCACCGCAAAGCCGGAGCTGGGATTTTCCACCGCATACACATGAATAATATCATAGGATTCCTTAAAGGCCTTCAGAAAATTATTCCCGATGTAACCTGCAAATACTCTAAGCGAAACAAATGGAGCAAACGACACAACGAAGACATTATTTCCTTCCTTTGCTAAGCCAGATGCAATTGCAATCATATTCTGTTCTGCAATGCCAATATTAAAAACTTTGTTTGGATATTTCTCAAAAAGATTTTCCATCC
>JAZUHR010000225.1:0-5680 GCA_045641825.1 Lachnospiraceae bacterium | reverse complement strand
AGATGTTGTAGGCTCGGAATCTCTATATGTATGAACATAACGAAGCTTGTTCATGAATGTCTTGAGGAGCCATACAGCGATCTCGTCTGCTCTGTCATCATCGTTACCGTAACGAGGGAACTCGCCTTCGATAACGAAATCCTTGGAAAGACCTGTCTCAGGATCACGTACAACCTTAACGCTTGCATACTTGATAGCGGAAAGGGAATCTACACAGTGTGAGAAACCTGCGATACCTGTAGCGAAGGAACGACGTACATGAGAGTCGATAAGAGCCATCTGGGATGCCTCGTAGTTGTACTTATCATGCATATAGTGAATCATGTTAAGAGTACCAACATAGAGGTGAACAAGCCAATCCATCATGGTATCGAACTTCTTCATAACCTCATCGTAGTTAAGGTACTCGGATGTGATAGGTGCATATTCAGGAGCCACCTGCTCACCTGTCTTCTCATCCTTACCACCGTTGATAGCGTAAAGGAGACACTTTGCAAGGTTTGCACGAGCGCCGAAGAACTGGATTTCCTTACCTGTCTCTGTTGCGGATACGCAGCAGCAGATGGAGTAGTCGTCACCCCAGGAAAGACGCATAACATCATCATTCTCGTACTGGATAGAGGATGTAGTAACGGAAATTCTTGCAGCGTACTTCTTGAAGTTCTCAGGAAGTCTTGAAGAATAGAGAACTGTCAGGTTTGGCCCAGGGGAAGGTCCCATGTTCTCAAGTGTATGTAAGAAACGATAATCGTTCTTTGTAACCTGGTGACGGCCATCAATACCCAGACCACCTACCTCAAGTGTAGCCCATACAGGGTCGCCTGAGAAAAGCTGGTTGTAGGACTCGATACGAGCGAACTTAACCATTCTGCACTTCATTACGAAATGGTCAATAAGCTCCTGAGCCTCAGCCTCTGTGATGATGCCCTTCTTTAAATCTCTCTCCATGTAGATGTCGAGGAATGTGGAAACACGACCAACGGACATAGCTGCACCGTTCTGTGTCTTAATAGCTGCAAGGTAGCCGAAGTAGAGCCACTGAACTGCTTCCTTAGCATCCTTTGCAGGCTGGGAAATATCAAAGCCATAGGACTCAGCCATAACCTTCATACCCTTAAGAGCATTGATCTGGTCTGTGATCTCTTCTCTCAGCTGGAAGTCAAAACGTCTCATACCGTGACGCTCTGTATTGGCAAAATCCTTCTTCTTCTGCTCGATAAGGTAATCAATACCGTAAAGAGCTACTCTTCTGTAGTCGCCTACGATACGACCACGACCGTATGTATCAGGAAGACCTGTAAGGATCTTAGCATGACGAGCCTTCTTCATCTCAGGTGTATAGATATCGAAAACGCCCTGATTGTGAGTCTTGTGATACTTTGTGAAAATCTCATGAAGCTCAGCTGATGGCTCGTAACCATACATCTTGCAGGACTGCTCTGCCATTGTGATACCGCCGTAAGGCATGAATGCTCTCTTTAAAGGCTTATCTGTCTGAAGACCAACTACCTGCTCAAGATCCTTCATGGTATCATCGATATAGCCGGGACCATATGCTGTAAGACCGGAAACAATAGCTGTCTCCATATCAAGAACGCCGCCCTTAGCACGCTCAGCATGCTGAAGCTCCTGAAGCTTGCCCCAGAGCTTGTTTGTGTTCTCTGTAGGACCTGCAAGGAAACTCTCGTCTCCATCGTACATTGTGTAGTTGTCCTGGATAAAGGTTCTAACGTCTACGCCATCTTTCCAAGCTTCACCGTTAAAGCCTTCCCACTGTGCAAAATTTGCTTTGCTCATAAAAAATCCTCCTAAATGTATATGTTTATACATGTGTAACGAATTTAGGTGCGTCACCACTCTTCTTTTTGTGATTTTCGCACAAAAGCCTTCGTGAAAGCGCTTACATATCACTAAAGCCAAAAATAAATTATAACACAGAAAACAATTTAAGGCAATAGGTAATTTCATGATTATGTTAAAAAATTATCATAGTGGTCGGATAAAGCGTCTGTGATAGAACTATTCACAGACGGACAAAATACACGCCAAATTAAAAAGGCACCCTCCTGCAAGTAAACTTGCGTCGATTGCCCTTTTTTAATTTAGCTGTGAATAGTTCTATTTCGTCACATGGATCTTCCGCCGCCACCGTGGGATGAGCCTGAAGAGGATGAGTGGGAGCTGGAATGGCTTCCGCTACTACTGCTGCTTTCCCTGGCCACCTTTGAAACCACGCTTCTAAGGAAACGATCCTTCTCAGAATTCAATTCGAATTTGCTTTCGTAAGCCTTGGCTTCCTTTGCAGTCTCTACGGACTTGAGCTGGGCCTTGAGGCTGGCTGTGTAGGAAAATCCTGAAATCAAGGTCGTTATTATTACTATTACTACGGCCTTGAAGAGTGATAATTCATCATCATCGTTGCCATAATCAGTATTACCTGAATTGTAGTCTATAACTATGCCCTGGCCCACCTCATAGTAGCGGCTCATAGTCTGGTCCACCATATGACCGTAGGTAGTAAATGCCGAATAGTAATCACCTGCTCTGAAGTCATTGGTAATCTCGTTATAAATATGATCAATATAATTGTCATATATACCGCTGATACCGTCTCCGCTGGTGGAAATCCATACTTCCTTACTGCTGCCGTTTATGTATCTCAGGAAAAGGCAGCCTGACTTGTTGCTTCCCTGTCCGTAACCATTATAGTCGAAGTAGTCATCGGCATAGGCCATAGGTGACTTGCCATCAAGGCTGGTAGTAGTCACTACCACTACATCGAAATGAAGTCTCTCTGAAATCTCCTTTAAGGTCTCCTCCAGCTGACTTTCTTCTGTACTGCTAAGAATATCAGCCATATCCACTACATACTTGCCATCACTTTTAGCCTCTGCTACATTCGGTCTTACAGTAAACGCAAGCAAAATTACTCCCAGCAGAAGGAGCATAATTTTTGATGAAAAAATCTTTTTCATAGTCTCTCCTCCTACATAACGTTTATAATCCAAAGTATCAGTGATGAAACAGCCGCACCGATAGCGCCTGCTATAGCGAAATACTTCCAGTAGAGTCCCTTATCCATAGGCAGATTACCTACGAATTTACCTGTCTGTCCGTTCATGGCGAAAATCAGGTTCTGATCATGCCACTTGCTGCTCATTATCCATACCGGTAAAAGAGCATATTTGTATTCCTGCTTGGTGGCAGAAATATTGGTGCTTGACTCAGTAATAGTCTCATAGCCCTTAACTGTAGCTCTTAAATCGTTTCTCACAGTCTCCTTGGCTCTATTCTTTGCTCTGTCCAACTGGCTGGCAGAATCCTGATCGTACTTATCCGCCATAAAGCCTGCCAGATAACCTGCATTAAAAGGCACCAATGCATTGTAGTCGTAGACCTCCAGTGAATCCATCAAATCGTCTGCCATCTTAGTAGAAGCATCCGCAGGAATTTTTTCAAAGGAGGAATGACCGTTTCTCACGCACTCATAGTAAGAGGTCTCTGTGTAATTGTACTTACTGTCGGACCAATGTCTGGACTTGGTGGCTGTATATATGGCAGAACCGTCAGCATCCATATCATAGAGCCAGAAGGGCACATAGATGCCCTTGATTTCCTGCAGTTTGTTCTCCTGTGAAAACATCTTAGGCAGCAGCTTCTTTCCCTTAAAATGCTCAGCCATTTTCTTCATGGCTGTCTCCTTGTCCAGCTTAAAAGGAATGATAAAATCAGGCTTCAGCACGCCCTCAAACTGCTTGGTTACTACCACGTTATTGTTACAGAAAGGACAGGTGGTGGCACCCATATGCTTGTCTCCGATAATCTCACCACCGCAGGACTGACAAACATAAATCAGCATGTTCTCATCTATCCACTCATCGGTGTCGCTAGAGAGAGGCGCATCCTCTTCTTTTCCCAGATCGGCCTTTCTATTTTCCAATTCTTCTGTCAATGCTTCCACATCGTATGTCGAATCACAATATGGGCATTTAAGTCTCTGTGTAGCGGTATCAAATTCCAGCGTACCGCCACAGGACGGGCATTCGTATTCCAGCATTTTTCCTTCCCCTTTCGTTCAAATCTTGTAAATTTGCTCCGTTAAAAAACATATATTTCCCAAAAACATTATAATTATACTAAATGCCATGTTTATTTGCAATAATTTGCCATAAAAATAGAGTGCGATGCCCAAAAAATTCGAAAAACATCGCACTCTGCTTTTTTGAATATTCGAAAACTATTAAAGGGCTAAATCCACGTGCTGAACAGTGCCCACACCGCCGTTTTCCTTTAGGTACACTCCGGTGCTTCTGATGGCGCCGTTTGTATGATTATCTTTCACGGAATTCAGGCTGAACTGAGTGGAAGCCTTGCCCAGATAAATAGCTCCAACATCCGCTTTTTTAAGGTCTAAAAGCACGTCCTTGCCATTCTCGTCCTTTGTCCATACCTTGAGCTTACTGAAAATCTCGTCATTTTCATCTATCCAGCCGTTGCCGTCAGAGTCGTAGGCTGCCAGATCCGCGAAACCATCTCCGGATTTGGTACCGAAAAGTTCAGAGCCGTCATTTATCTTACCGTCTCCATTCTTGTCCAAGGCAAGATAACCCGAATTTGAAGAAAGCTGGGATATCTCTTCCTTTTCACCATCCCCATCCAAGTCAAAAAGGAATTTCTGATCGGATACCTCTGCCACGTCAGAGCCCATATTGATAACTAAAGGATCGCACATGATTATACTCTGTGAGGTCAAGGTCTCATTCTGCTCGCAGAAGGCTCTGGACATCTCCACGGTAATGCCAAAATCTATCTCGCGACCATCACTGGTACGCACCATACCCTGTCCCTGAAAAGCAGTGTTTTCCGTCTCTGCCATAAAGGAGGAGGTCACTGTAACTCTCCTGAAAGACCTCACATTGACAGCGCCTACCACGCCGCTTACGCCGGTAGTACCTTTATTTTCCGAGGTGCCATCCGGCGCTGCCACTTCGCTTCCCGCCATATTAGCCGCAGCAGCCTGGCCGTTAAACTGGCTCGCAAAGTCCTTAAGGCTCTTATCGTCTTCCTCTTCTATCTTTTCGCCACGGAGGATCTTAAGAATTCGCTTCATAAGCTCAATTCTCATTTCCTCCAGGCTCTTGCATTCCACCTGCTGTTTCTGCTGCACCTTCTGATTTTTCTTCATCTGCTGCAGGAAATTTTCGAAGGCCTTCTTCTGAGCCTCTTTCTGCTCTTCCTTGGCCTCCTCCTTCTGCTGCTTTGCCTGCAATTCAAGTTCATCCTTCACATCCGAAAGCTGTTCAAACTTGCTTTTGGTCGGATCTGAAAGATCGAGCTTATGGGCTGATGCACTTGTCACTTGAATGGATACTGCTTTAACTTCCTGAACTTTAGAATAGCTTCTGTTAGACTGCAGCTGTACTGCACTTGACTCAATCTTCATAATTCACGCGCTCCTTCGCCTCTCGGCATGGTCCGCGTAAATCCTTTTACGCCCCGATTATTACATCCATGCCGGGTTTGCCGATTTATCGGCACTTTTTACAGGGTATGGTTACCCCTGAATTTTTTATCGGCAATTCTTTTCAAAACTTTATAGTCCTATATATTTTTTTCAAAATTTTTTTCAAAAAAATGGCACGGGTTTGTCCGTGCCGCATTTTTATGCAAAATTACCACT